>JAGOUK010000028.1 GCA_018061225.1 Candidatus Omnitrophota bacterium
CGCGCCGCCCAACACATTCTCGATTTTCTTAAAGCGTAGGTTGATCGCCCGCTGACAGGAAGACCTGTCTTCTGAGGGCTTTTTGTCTGAGGAGGCGTCCCCGCCGACGAGGACAAAGGAGTGAGCGCGCGTTACCTTAGGCCGCGCGCGAACGGCTCCGCCCTCAGAAGACAGGTCTTCCTGTCAGCGGGCAGAGCGAACCGAAGCGCGATTAGAGGGTTGGGAGGTCTTTTTTGAGCTCGAACTGGGAGATGTGGTGGCGGTAATTTTCCCACTCGATCTCTTTGTTCTCGATCAGGCTGTGGAAGATGTGATCGCCCAGCGCTTCGCGCAAAAACTTAGACTTGCGGGCGACTTCGATGGCTTCACCGAGGCTGGTCGGAAGTTCTTCGACGCCGGCAGTGGCTTTTTCTTCGCGGGACCAGCTGGCGACGTCTTTTTCGGCTTCTTTGGGAAGCGCGTATTTTTTTTGGATGCCCTGAAGTCCCGCGGCAAGCATGGCGCTGAAGGCCAGGTACGGGTTGCAGGCAGGGTCCGGTGAGCGGAATTCGGCGCGGGCCGTTTCCTCGTGGCCGGCCTTATTGGCCGGGATGCGCACAAGCGCCGAACGGTTCTTGAGACCCCACAGAATATGCGTGGGGGCTTCGTACCCGGTCACCAAACGCTTGTAAGAATTGACCCACTGATTGGTCACGATGGCCATTTCGCGGGCGTGACGCAGAAGCCCGGCCACGTAATGCTTGGCGACCGGCGACATCTGATTCTTTTCCCGCGCGTCATAAAAAGCATTGCGCTCAGCGGCGCCTTTGCGCGCGGCATGGAACAGCGACTGATGCACATGCATGCCGCTGCCGTTCTGCCCTTCGATGGGCTTGGGCATGAAGGTGGCATGCACTCCATGCTGCTGGGCGACCTCTTTGGCGGTGAGACGGTAAGTCATGACGCTGTCGGCCATCGTGAGCGCGTCCATATGCCTCAGATCGATCTCGTGCTGCCCCGGCGCGACTTCATGATGACTCGAATGAACGGGAATACCGAGCTCTTCAAGCGTCAGGACGGTCTGACGGCGCATATCGCTGCCGGTGTCGAGCGGCGTGAGGTCAAAGTATCCGCCCTGATCCGTCGGCTCCGGCCGGTCGGTCGATTTAAAATAAAAGAACTCGATCTCGGGTCCGACATAAAACGTGAAGCCCAGCTGGGCGGCGCGCTTCAGATGACGCTTGAGGCAGTGGCGGGGATCGCCTTCGAAGGGTCGGCCGTCCATGTAATGAATGTCGGCAAACATGCGGGCCACCGCGTTCTCACGCGGGCGCCACGGAAGGATTTGGAACGTTTTGGGGTCGCAGATGGCGACCATGTCATGCTCTTCGGACCGGGCGAAGCTCTCGATCGATGATCCGTCAACGCCAACGCCTTCTTCCAGCGCTTTTTCCAAAGAATCAATGGTGATGGCGAAGCTTTTGAGAAAACCCAGGATATCCGTGAACCAGATCCGGATAAATTTGACATCATGCTCCCGCGCCTGCTGGGACAAAAAAGTGGCTGCGTCTCGCCGGGCTTGTAAGCCGGGTTTGCCGGCGCGGCGCGTAACTTTGGAACTCATAGACATCTCTCCTTTAATAAAATACCGCTCGGGGTCAGGCGGAGCTTAGTCGTTGTCGAGCTGAATAAACTTGTATCCGATGTTGCGGACTGTTTCGATGAAGGATCGTTTTTTGATCTCGATCTTGGACCTCAGGCGCCGCACATGCACGTCCACGGTTCTGGCTCCGCCAAAGTATTCATAACCCCAGACCTTGTTGAGCAGCGCGTCGCGGTCAAATACCTGCCCGGGATGACTGGCCAAAAATTTGAGCAATTGATATTCGGTGTAAGTGAGATCAACCTTGTCGCCGCCGACGCGCACTTCGTACCGGCTCACGTCGATCTCCAGGTCGCCCGAGACGATGACGTTCTTGTCGGAGATGCGGTTGAATTTTTTGAACGCCATCACCAGGCGCGCGACGCATTCTTCGACCCTCAGCGGCCGCGTAAAGACGTCATAAACTCCTGTCGGGGCCTGGAAGGATGGGTGCGCCAATTCTTTGACATCGAGCACGGCAAACAAGGGCAGCTCCGCCAGAGGCTTTTCCATCTTGATCCGCTCACAGGCCTGGAGCAGTCCCGCGGCCGTGGTGGAGACCACCAACAGATCCGGCTTTGCCTTCGCGGTGAGATCCGGACCGATCTCATTCACGGCCGCCTGCCGACTCACAAAATGCGGCGACTCCTTCAGCGCGACGGCCAGCGCCTTGAGATCATCAGAATCCGAAATCAATAAGACTTTAGCGTTCATGGATCAAACTCCTGTGAGGACGATACCGAGACGATCCGCCAAAGAAGCTATTTTACCCGCTTCGGGCAAGAGTGTCCTGCCTTTTTCCGCGCCCACGGCGGCAAACCCGGCCGCGGCGGCCCGCTCGATCGTCTGCGCGCCGATCAGCGGCATGTCAAAGCGCAAGTCCTGCTGCGGCTTGGCGGCCTTCACTAGCACGGCTTTTTGAACACCCAAAGCCCCGACACGGTCGATCATGGCATCGGTTCCCTCGATCCCCTCAACGGCGATCACATTGCCGTTCTTCACCGCGACCGCCTGACCGATATCGAGACGGCCGACCGCCCGAGCCTGCCTCAAACCAAGCTCAAGGTCATCGATCATAGAAGCGTCGGGCTTGAGCTGTGTTAAAACACCGGCAGGCGCCGCCCACTCAGGGATGAGCTGATGCACACCGAAGACGGTGATGCCGTTCGTCCTGAGCAGCAAGGCAATGGCTTTGAGGATGCGGTCATCCCCTTTTTCCTTCCCTACCGAGCGAAGCACCTGTCCGCTCACCGCGTCGGGCTCAAATCCCGGTTCGTGTATCCTGCGTTTATTCATCTTGCCGACCAAGGCCAGCTTACGTATACCGGCTTTTTTTACCTTATCAAGCGCTTCTTTGCCTTGAGTCATTCTAAAATCTACTACATCATCGGCAAATGGGTTGAACTCGGCAGATGAATCGCGTTCGACGCTCAAGACTAGCACCTTGGCCCCCGCGAGCTTCAACGCTTCAGCGACCCGCACGGCAAAATCTCCCTGGCCCGCGACCAGTGCCACACGCTCCCCCGGACGAATCGTGCCGCCGCGCGCACGCCACCCGATCATTCGCCGCCCGCCTTGGGCACAATGCCCCGCTTGGAGGAGGCCACAAAGTCCACGATGCGCCGCACTTCAGGCGACACCGATGCGGCGGACTCGAGCTTTTTGATCGATTCGGATCTCAGTTCTTTTGAAAAATAGAGTTCCCTGACGGCATCCTTGACCGCCCGGATTTGGTCATTCGTAAATCCCGCGCGCTTCAAGCCCACGGAGTTAGCCCCCCGGATCTCGACCGGATTGCCGTCACAAAGGGAGTATGGGATGACATCCGTCACGATCTTGCTTAGACCCCCTATCATCGCGTATTCTCCGATCCTCACAAATTGATGGACCCCGGTCAGCCCGCTCAAAAAGGCGTGATTGCCGATTTCCACATGTCCGGACAGCTGAGTTCCATTGGCGATAATCACATGATCCCCGAGCCTGCAATCATGCGCGACATGGACGCCGGACATGATGAAGTTCTGATGGCCTAATTCCGTCATGCCGCCCTGTTTTCCGCCGCCGTGTATCGTGGCGTACTCTCTCAAAATATTCTTGTTTCCAATGCGAACGCCGCCGGAGACATGCGCCGCTTTGATCTGAGCGTCCACTCCGATGACGCAGCCCGCGCAGATCTCGTTCTCTTCACCTATCGTGGTGTCGCCCACGATCACAACATGAGGCCCGACACGCGTCCCGCGTCCGATCACCACACCATCCCCGATCACCGAATAAGGTCCGACCGACACATCCGGTGCCAACGAAGCTTTGTTTGAGATGATCGCTGTGGGATGGATGGGAGAGGTCATGTTAATCCGCCAAAAAAAGCATCATTTCGGCTTCGCAGGCGAGCTTGTCGTTGACGGTCGCCCGGCCTTTGGCGATGTAGAACCGGGTCTTTTCTTTAACGTAGTTGGCTTCCAGCTTCAGCTCGTCACCCGGACGCACCAATTCGCGGAAGCGCGCGTCGTTGATGGAGGCAAAATAACCCAGCTTGCCGCGGTGTTCAGGACGGACCAGCACCATCACCCCCATGACCTGCGCGAGCGCCTCGAGCATTAAAACGCCCGGCATGATCGGATTGCCCGGAAAATGCCCGGCCAAATAAAACTCTTCGGGACGGACTTTCTTCCAGCCCACGACATGATGTGTTTCTAATTCTGTGATCCGATCCACCAACAAAAAGGGTTCGCGATGAGGAATAATGGCCTTGATCGCATCCTGGTCCATGGGAAGTTGCATATTGAGTCCTTTCTTTTATGCCGCGCTTGCCGCGTCCGCTTGCAGCAAGGCTTCTCTTAAACGGTGGTTGAGAGTATGTCCGCTTCTCACGGCGATCACGTGGGCTTTAAGGTCAGAGCCCAGCAAACTCAGATCACCGATCAGGTCCAAAATCTTATGCCGCGCGCATTCATCTTCAAACCGCAGCTGATTGTCTAGCGGGCCGTCCCCCGTCATCACCAGCGTGTTGGTGGTGGTCGCACCTTTGCCAAAACCTTGCTCACGGAGACGATCGGCCTCTTCACGCGCGCAAAATGTTCTGGCCGGTGCCACCTGATCCAAAAAAACTTGAGGCGTGAGGTCGATCGAAACCGTCTGACCGCGCAGCCCCGGATACGGGTAATCCAGCGTGTAAGTCACGCGCAGACCGTCATGCGGCAGCGCGAGGATCGCGCTTTTGTCACCGCTGACAAAGATGGGCTCATGGACTATGATCTCGCCCCTGCTGCCGCCTTGCGCCTCGAGCCCGGCCTCACGGAACGCGGCCACGAACCCCGCGGCGCTTCCGTCCATAATCGGCAATTCGGGACCTTCAAGATCAGCGGTCAAATTGGTGATGCCCAGCCCCCACAAGGCGGCCATGAAGTGTTCGACGGTCTCCACGGACCCGGCGGCTCCCGAAAGCAGGGTGCGTCGGCCGGCCCCCTGGGTCACCGCATCCGAAACGAGGGGTCCGGTCAGATTCCAGCGGGGCTCACCCGGCAAGTCCGTGCGCGACAGAACTATCCCGGAGTCCTGCGGCGCCGGATGGCAGATGAGGCGCGCGGCGGCGCCGGTGTGAATTCCGATCCCTTCGATCACGGTATCCCGACGCAGCGTCGCCTGAGTGCGCATCAGCGGTCCTGAAGTTTTTTTTGGATTTCTTTGAAGTCTTTGAAGAGCTTGGGGAGCCTGGAAATATAGATAATTCGCTCTTTTTCCTCCCGGATCGGAAGCGGAGGGCTGCCCAACAGAATCGATCCGTCCGGCACATCCGTGAAGACGCCGCTTTGGGCGCCGATGATGGCGCGGGTGCCGACTTTGACATGCCCGACCACGCCAACCTGACCCGCCAGGATCACGCCGTCACCGAGTTTGGCGGATCCGGCAATACCGACTTGAGCGATTACCAGACAATCCTCGCCGATCTCGACATTGTGGGCAATTTGCACCAGATTATCGATCTTGGTGCCGCGCTTGATCACCGTAGTCCCAAATCGGGCACGGTCCACGCAGGAGTTTGCCCCGATCTCAACATCATCCTCGATACGAACATTGCCCCGCTGAGGTACTTTGACGTATTTACCGGCAAAATTTTCATATCCGAATCCATCGGCGCCGATCACCACGCCGGCGTGCAGAACCACGCGGTCACCGATCAAAGACCGGTCGCGGACGGTTACATTCTCATAGATCAGCGTGTCCTTGCCGATCACGCAATCGTCGCCGATGACGGTGCCGGCCATCAGGGTGGCGCCGTCGGCCACGCGTGATCTTTCGCCGATCACGGTTTGGGCGCCGACATAAACATTTGCGCCGATCATGGCCGTGGGATCAATAAAGGCGGTTGGGTGAATGCCGGTGCGGGCCAGGTCTTCCCGGCCGGTGGTCCAAATGGTGAGGACTTGTAAAAAAGCTTGGGCAGGGTGGTCGACAACGATCACCGGCTTGTCCCGGTAAGCGGAATCGCGGCCGACCAGGACGGCTCCCGCGCGGCTTTTTTGAAGCAGCGGCAGGTATTTGACGTCCTTCAAAAAAGTAATTTCCGCGGGACCGGCCTCCTGAATACCACAGGCGCCGGACACGCGGAAATCTGAGTTTCCGACCGCCTCCCCTCCGACCATCGCGGCGATTTGCGCCAGCGTCAGGTCGGCGGGAGAGCCGGCTTGAGAATTACTTTTTTCCATTCAGACGGGCGGTGATTTCCTTGGAGAGATCGCTCTGGTCCTTCTTGTAGACGAGGACGCGGTCGTTGTAGATGTAGTCGTAGCCTTTTTCCTTACCGTAGGCTTGGATGACATCGTCGATCTCTTTGAGGATGTCGCGGATCATGTCGTCGCGCTTCTTGCGGAGGGCCAGGCGCGCATCGCGGTCAAACGCCTGGAGCTCCTGGACCTTTTGGTCCATCTGACGCTGCTTTTCTTCGCGCGCTTCGGGGGCCATCAGCTCAACTTCGTCACGGAGCTTTTTGATCACGTTGACGAGGGCTTCGCGCTGCACGCGCTTTTCTTCTGATTCCTTCTGAAGGTCGGCGTCAAACTGCTTGGTCTTGTCATAGGAGTCAAACACCTGAGAAACATTGATGAACCCGATCTTGGCTTCCGCAAAAGCGGTTCCACCCATCAGGACCACGACCGCCAACATCAAACCCAGCACGCGTAATTGAGATTTCATTTCCGATTCTCCTTGTTGATTGGTTTAAAAGTTTTTTAGAAGCCGCGGCTCATATTGAAGTAGAAGCGAACGTCTTTGCCTTCACCCTCAACGTCATCCAGCGGATACCCTGCGTCCACCTTCAGCGGACCGATGGGGGTTTTGACACGGATACCGAGACCCACGCCTGAATAAATTTTTTCATTGCCGATATCCTCAATCGTGGCGTCGACTGTGCCGACATCATAAAAGGCCGCGCCTTTGATCACGCCGGGAAATATCGGGAAGGTGTATTCAGCATTACCGACCCAGTACGCTTCACCGCCGATGGGGTCCTGCGTTCCCGTGTCACGGGGTCCGATACGGCGTTCGCGATATCCGCGAACCGTGTTGGCACCGCCCGCGTAATACCGTTCGAAGATAGGAACTTTTTCGGAGTCGTCATAAGCGTCCGCGATACCGCCGCGAAGTTTGAGCTCGAGAATATTGTCCTTAAAAAGCTCACGGTAAGTGGCTCCAAGTCCCGTGAGTTTCCAGAAGTCGCGATCCCCGCCCAGAACGCCGCCGGCCAGCTCGGCTCCGCCTTGCAACAAATTACCCTTGGTCGGCACAAAGCGGTTGTCGCGAGTGTCGTGCGTCAGCGTCGCCCCAACTCGCGAAACATTCGTCTTGCCGATCTCGGCCCTCAAATCAGCGGAAGCGGTATCAGCGATATCCGATATTTCTACCTGCTCAAAGCCATAGTAAGTGCTGATCGAATCATAGTCCGTCAGCTCTTTGCCGATGCGAATACGGCCGCCGGTTTGCTTCTCATCAAAGAAAAGTCCGGAGCTGCGGGTCTTGTTGTATTCCCGGCGGTAGAGATCGAATCCAAGCGAAAAAGGATTGCCCATAAACCAAGGGTCGGTCCAGGAAAGCTCACCCTGAGAACGGACAGAACCCAACTGCACGCGTGCCGTCAGGTCCTGTCCCGCACCGGTGAACGACGGCCAATCGGCGATGTCAAAGTTGGATTGGCGAACCTGAACAAAGCCGACCGCCTTGTCGATGGAGCTGAATCCGCCGCCGAAGCTAAACTCACCCGTCTTGGTCTCTTTAACGGTAACGACAAGATCCTTCGAATCGGCATTGGCCGTGTCGGCCGTGTCGAGCTGAACCTCTTCAAAGAATCCGAGGTTGAAGAGTCTTTCTTTGGACTTCTTCAGGGCCGCGCCGTTGAACGGCTCGCCCGGGTACACGCGCAATTCCCGGCGGATGACGATATCTTGTGTCTTGTTATTGCCGCGGATGATGATGCGGTTCACTGAGGTGATGTTGTTCTCGGTGATCTTGTAAGAAACATCCACTCTCTGGGTCTGCTCGTTGTACACGGAGTCAAACGCGACCTTCGCGTTCATGTAGCCTTTTTCGAAGTACAGGTCCTGAATGTTGGTAACGCTCTGACGCAGGCCTTTGCGGGAGAACGGAGAGCCGCTCTTAAGCTCCATGGCTTTGACGATCTCATCATTGGTGAAGACCTGATTACCGCGAAAATTCACCGTGCCTACCTGATACAGCTGACCTTCCTCGACCACGAAAATCAGACGAATATCGCCGCGGTCATTCAGGTTCTCGGTCTTATAGGTTGCCTTGGCATCGCTGTAACCGTATTCGTCGTAGAGAGCCTGAATGCGCTGAAGATCGAGATCCAGCGCGTCTTTCTTGAGAGCGCCCGAAATCCAGAACCACTGAGCGGCCTTGGTCTCAATTTTGGACTTAAGGTCTCCGACCTTGATCGCCTTGACGCCCTCGAACTCGATCTGCTTGACGACCAGCTTGGCGCCTTCGTCGACAATGATCTGAAGCTTGGCTTGATTGGCGGTGGGGTCAAAGTCAGTCTTATATCGCACGCCGGCGTCGTAATAGCCCTTCTCTTCATACAGCTTCTTGGCGGCGTCAACGTCGCGGCGCACCTGCTGTTCGTCAAAGAAGTCTCCCGCCTTGGACTTCACCTTGGCTTCGATGTCTTTGGTCTTGATCTTCACGTTGCCGGTGATCTCGACTTCGCGCAAAACGGGCTTTTCTTTAACGACAAAAATGACTTTGACCTTGCTGGTCGCCGGATCGGTCTCTTGCTTGATCTGAACGTCCTTGAAGTAGCCAAGGCTGTAAAGACGCTTCAAATCTTCGCTCAGCACTTGAGTGGACGCCGGTTTACCCGGAACTGTTCTGAGCTGGGTCAAAATAGTCTGCAGCGCAACCGTTTCGTTGCCCGCAACGGTGACTTCGGAGACGACGGCGCCGTCATCGGCCGCGGCGGCCTTGGCGGGCATAAACATGGCATGGCTGGCGAACATCAACGTTGCGATGGCTAAACTAAAGAATTTGCGCTTCATAGGTATAGGTGTCCTCGGTGATTAAGCGGATAATATAGCATAGTCGAGGGCTGTCAAGAAGGGTCGGCTATCAGGCGCCGGCGTCCTCGGGCGGCCGCCGAAGATCCAGATTTTGGAAACGGGTGAACTCTTTGATAAAGGCCAGTTTGATCGTCCCGACCGGGCCGCTGCGCTGTTTGGCGATGATGACTTCCGCCAGGCCGCGGTTCTCTTCGGTGGGCTTGTAATACTCTTCGCGCATGAGCAGGACGACCATGTCAGCATCCTGTTCGATGGCGCCGGATTCACGGAGATCTGAGAGCTGCGGCCGGTGGTCGGTGCGGCTTTCGACCGCGCGTGAAAGCTGACTGACGGCGATGACCGGGCAATGCAGCTCACGGGCCAGCGCCTTGAGCGAACGGCTGATCGTCGAAATTTCCTGCTGGCGGTTTTCCAGATTGTCGTCGGAACGCATCAGCTGGAGGTAGTCGATGATGATCAACTGGATATTGTGCTGCGCCTTCAGGCGGCGCGCCTTGGCGCGAAGCTCCAGGACTGAGATGCCGGGGGTATCATCGATAAAAATAGGCGCCTTGGAGAGCTTTGCGGCCGCGTCCGTGAGCTTTGGCCAGTCAGCCTGGGCCAAAAATCCCGTCCTGACCTTATGCGCGTTGACCTTGGCCTGCGAACACAGCATGCGCTGCGTCAGCTGTTCTTTGGACATTTCTAAGCTGAAAATGGCCGTCGGGATTTTTTCGGTGATACCGACATGTTCGGTGATATTGGTGACCAGAGCGCTCTTACCCATCGACGGGCGGGCCGCGACGATGATGAGATCCGAGGGCTGTAATCCCGCGGTCTGAATATCAAATTCGTGGAAGCCGGTCGGAACGCCGGTAATGTTTTCTTTGCGTTGATACAGGCGGTCAATCGTCTCGATGCAACTCTTGACGATATCCTTGATCAACATCGTGTCGGATCCAAATTTATTGCCGGCGATTTCGAAGATGGCCTTTTCGGCGCGGTCCAGCAGCGTGTCAGCGCCTTCAGATGCCTCATAACCTTCCTGGGCAATCTGCGTCGCGGAGTGAATGAGGCTGCGGAGAATGTACTTTTCGTGAACGATCTTGATGTAGTAGCCGATATTCGCGCTGGTCGGCACCGCGGCCGAAAGTTCCGAGATATAAGCCGCTCCGCCGACCGCGTCGAGGGTCTGGTCCTGCGTGAGCGTTTCGGTCAGCGTGATCAGGTCGACGGCTTTATTGGCCTCGAAC
>JAGOUK010000029.1 GCA_018061225.1 Candidatus Omnitrophota bacterium
TGTCCTTGGTGAGCTCTTTGAGCGCGCCGTAGCCCGGCAGATCCGAATGATAGGCGGCATATTTGCCGGATGCCGCGCCTTTGAGAAAATCCGCCAGCGTGGTGACGCCGAATCCGCGGCCAAGCGTTTGCACCGCGTTGATCACCGTCTTAGCCAGCGCCGATTGGTCCTCCCGCTGCACGACTTTGGTGCAATTGTCGCAAGAGCCGCAGGGAGACTCGTAAGTTTCTCCAAAATACTCCAGAAGATGTTTGCGGCGGCAGGCGGTGAGTTCGCAGAAGCGGCTCATGCGGCTGAGCTTGGCGAGCATGATCTGCGTTTGCTGCGGGTTGCCGTCGACCTCGGCAAATTTGGCAAGTTTGGCGTAATCGCCTGAGCTGTAAAAAAGCAGAGCATCGCTCTTCAGTCCGTCGCGCCCGGCACGGCCGGTTTCCTGATAATAGCCTTCGATATTTTTGGGCATGTCCATGTGGACGACATAGCGGACATTGGACTTGTTGATACCCATGCCAAAGGCGATGGTCGCGCCCATGATTTTGACCTCGTCCTTGATAAAAAGATCCTGATTGCGGTCGCGCGTTTCTTTCTTGAGGCCCGCGTGATAGGGGAGGGCGGAGAAGCCGTCGTCTTTAAGTTTTTCGCAAAGCGTCTCGACCGACTGGCGCGAAAGGCAGTAGATGATGCCGGACTCGTCCCGGCGTTTTTTGAGAAATGAAGTGAGCTGGCTGTAGGATTGGCTCTTGGGTTCGACGCGGTAATGGATATTGGCACGGTCGAAACTGGCGATAAAAGTCTTGGGCGAGTGGAGGCGGAGCTTCTGGAGAATATCCCCGCGGGTTTGGGCATCGGCGGTGGCGGTGAACGCGGCGACGGGAACGTCCGGAAAGTGTTCCTTGAGGATCGACAGTTTGAGGTACTCGGGACGAAAGTCATGCCCCCATTGCGAGATGCAATGCGCCTCGTCGATCGCGAACAAGGTCACGTTGAGCGTCATGAGAAAATCCAAGAACTGACCGTCCTGCGAAAAAAGGCGTTCCGGCGCGATGTATAAAAGGCGGGTGCTTCCTGAACGCAACGAGTCCATGACGCGCGCGTAACCGGCCGTGTCGAGCGTGGAATTTAGGAACGACGCTTCCACGTCCAGAAGTCTCAGCGCGTCTACCTGGTCTTTCATGAGCGAGATCAGCGGGGAGATGACCACGGTCAGACCTTTGGAGAGGATGGCTGGAATCTGATAACAAAGCGACTTGCCGCCGCCGGTGGGCATGATGGCCAAGAGGTCTTCGCCCCGGAATATCGCGTTTAAGATGCGCTCCTGTTCGAGACGGAAGTCTTGGTACCCAAAACGGGTCTTCAGGACTTCCGTTGCCCGCGTCATCATGTCGCTGGATTGTCTGGAGTTGTGCGTCTGCATGTTCAGGGTTTTGATAGTACAATATCCAGAGAAGAGAATCCGTAAAAATATTTTGAGACTGCCGGCAGACTCTGCGCCATGCATCCAAAGGTTCTAACCATGGAGGTTTTATGAAATTTGCATTCCGGGCCACGATGGTCGCAATCACGGTCAGCTTTGTCGGAGCCGGCGCCGCGCATGCGGGGTGGCAGGACTGGCTTTCTACTTTGACCTCCGCCAACAAGTCAACCACGCTCAATCAGACGCCCGCGGCAGGAGCGGTCAAGGAGCTTTTGAAGATCGGTATCAACCAGGCCGCCGCGCAAGTCAGCAAAGTCGGCGGCTACGCTGATAATCCGGCGATTCGCATCCCGATGCCTGAAAAACTCAAGATGTTCGAAACGGTGCTCCGCAAAGTGGGGGCCGGACCCCAGGTTGACGAGTTTCTGCTGAACATGAACCGCTCAGCCGAAAAAGCCGCGCCGCAGGCGAGGGACGTGTTCATCGAGTCGCTCGCCAATATGTCGGTTGCTGACGCGGAGACTTTGTTTAAAGGCGGCCCCACGGCTGCGACGGAGTTTTTTGACAAAACAAGCCGTCCAGAACTCATCAAGGTCTACACGCCGATTGTGCAGAAGAAGATGCAGGAAACAGCCGTCGGTCAGATGTATCAGAACCTTCAGGACCGCTTCAAGCAAGTCCCGCTCATGTCTAAGATGTCGCTACCTCAGATCGAGCCGTATGTTGTTAATAAGTCGCTAGACGGGCTGTTTAAAGTGATGGCCGAAAAAGAGCAACAGGTTCGCGCGAATCCCGCCGGCGTCGCCTCGGACGCGCTCAAAAATATTATTCTCAAGTATCAAAATCCCACCAGCTGATGAGATTGGGCGGTAACCACCCATCGCGGCATGAGGCTAGGAAGGCTGTTTCTGCCTTTTTACTTCCGGTCGCTTTGGGTGTCCTTGTTTGTATCGGCTCCGGCTGTGCGACCACGCAGAGCGCGCAAACCAAGGGTCTCATCGCCGATTCTCAGGACCCCAGGCACACCGAGGCTCTGGTCGCGCAGATGAAGGAAGCGGGGGCGGATGACGTCATCCTCCAGGAGCGCTTTGCGCTGGATGACAAATTAATGAAGGGCGAGATCGGCCAGCGCGAATACGAATCCGAAATGGGCAAACTACAGGTCCGAATGGACACCAACCGAGTCAAACGCGAAAAACAACGTCAGAATCAGCGGACAGCCCTGTCGGTTCTTCAAAGCGTCGCGGGCATGGCGCTCTCCGCAGTGCTGTGACCGGCTCTTTTTAGTGATCAGGATGATCGGAGGTTTTGGTCTCTGATTCGGAGGGGGGCATTGGCTTATGGCTGATCTTCGGAGGATAGAACTTCGAATGAAATTGAATGTCGGAATAGTACCGGATCTGTTCATTTTTCCACAAATTAAAAATGGCTTTTAATTTTGCAGCCTTGCTATCCTTGGGGTCATACAAGTTGTGTTCCTCAAGCGGATCTAGATTTAAGTTGAATAGATAGCTCAGTTTTCGATTCCAATCCTCCAGATATTTCCAGCCTTCCAATTGCACCGCGCCGCTTTGGCGAAGACCGATGTCCGTAATTGAAAAAATTGGCACATCGGCCATCTCGGCATCAGAGCGGAGAATACTGTTCCCTTGGAATGATGGGTGGGATTTAAGGCCCAACAGTTCGGTGATGGTTGGCGGGATGTCGATATGGGCGACATAGCGACGGATAGTATCAAGCCGTGCTCCGAAGGGTGTCTTGATGATGATTGGCACACCCACTAATTCTGTGAAGGGGAGGTCTGCGTGATAGGCCACCCCATGTTCATAAAAGCCTTCGCCGTTATCCCCCGTGATGACAATGACGCTCTTGTCATATAAACCCTGTTCTTTGAGGAAGCTCAGGAACAATCCAATCTGCTCGTCCACATAAGCAAGGGAGCTCCAGTATCTATTCTTGATTTGACCGATTCGAGACTTCGGGTAGTTGCCAAACGCGATATGAAAATCTAGTAACCCCGGATCAAATGGAGGCTTATAATCCGCCGGCCAGGTGTAGGGAAAATGGGGGTGTTGGAAGTTGAGTAATGCGAAGATCTTGTCTGGATTCTCGTCGGAACGCGCATGCGTCTTTTTTAGCCACGACATGGCTGCCTCGAGCATGACTTTGTCTTCAATTTTGCCCGCCATTTTTGTTTTTTGTATGAAGCGGTCAAAACCCGGATCTTCGGTCCGAATGTACCTGTCAGAGTCCGCTGACGTCGAGTCAAAAAATTCATCCAATCCGCCCGTATCCAGGTAATTTTTCATCTGACCCCAGGACTCGTTTTGAGCCGAAAAGAAACCTGTGTGATATCCGGCGCCTTTGAGAATGTCGTATATCAGCACGCGTGGGTAGGTGATGTGTTCGGGATAATAATGATGGGTCTTTGATCTTAGCGGGTAGTGTGACGAAAGGATACTCGGATCTTCATAATCCGAGTGGGTGGCGCCGGCGACACCGTTTCGGGCATAGATGCTCTCGCCAATCAGCTTATGGATGTTTGGCATCACTCGGTTGTCATCCAGGACATCGCTTCTCAGTGATTCGACCAGGATCACAAAAACGGGCGCGGTGGGCGCGGCGGCGGACGTCTGGTTTATATAGTCTGACATTGCAACTATGGGAGCGTAGGCGAATTGGACCGGCCCGTCATCGCTGACGAGCTCCGACCCCCAGTTGAGAAATGAAGAGTAGATGAACGACGATTGGGGGGATAGTTGATGGGCCAGCATGTGCCGGGTCACGTCTGATTGCCATAACAGTGCCGGAGACGCGATCGTCAATATCAGGATCGACGAGCCACGTATGGAGGCTGCAAGCGAACGGAACGCCCTATTGTTTTGTGCCGGCGCGATATCAACGTGATTCTGTTGCGGACGTCCAATGGTACGCATCAGGATAAATGGGAAGATTGCCGATAGATGCGCCGCCAGAATCAATTGAACTGGACTCGTTTGAACCATGTGGAGAAGCAGCCCTAATGGGCTCACGGTAAAAAAACGGATGCCCTGGAAGCCTGGAAAAAGCCCATCCCCAAAGAAAACGAACCAACTCACAATCCAATAAAAAGTGAATGCCGACAACAAAAGAATCGCCGCTGTCCGAATGATTCGAGAAGTATGTCTGAAGAACATGGCCGCGATGTTGAGGAGTAGAAGATTCAAAGTTAAATGGGCCGCAGCCAGCAAGCATTTGGAGGGCAGGCGCAGCCCGTCTGACAGGAGATAGCTGCCGCGATGACTGAGCAGAAGCCCCGTTTCTAGTAAAAATAATAGAATGGCCGACAGATTTGGTCGCGTAAGCCAAATCTGTCCAGTGCGTATGCGGTCTATGATTGCCATGAGCAGGGTTTCACTCTGCTCATTTTAAAGCATTGGTGTAAAAAGCAAAGCATCATCTAACCAGACGCTGGCACCGACGTATGAAGATCGCATTTGAAACTCCTGTCGGAAGTCGTATAATTTGAGGCCATGCCTAACCGAGAATTTGTCCATCTACACGTACATTCCGAATACAGCCTTTTGAGCGCTACTTGCCGCGTCAAGGATCTGGTGGCAAAGGCGGCCGATACCGGAATGAAGGCAGTCGCCCTGACCGATATGGGCAATCTCTTTGCCGCGATTGAGTTCTACTACCAGTGTCAGCAGAAAAAAATCAAACCGATCTTGGGATGCGATCTCTTTGTCGCGCCCGTGAGCCGATTTGACCGGTCCAAATACGGTCTGCCGTTTGCGGCACATCCGCTGGTGGTGTTGTGCGAAAACAACACGGGATACAAGAATCTCCTCAAACTCGTGTCGGCCGGGTATTTGGAAGGATTTTTTTATCGTCCGCGCGTGGACAAGGAGCTGCTGCGAGCGCATCATGAAGGGCTGATCGCGCTTTCCGGGTCTCACTTGAGCGAATTGTCGCATCTCATCAATATCGGCCAGGCGGCCAAAGCCAGGGAAGCTGCCAGGGAATATCTCGAGATCTTCGGCAGAGACAACTACTTCATCGAGCTCATCGACTCCAAGCTCCGCGATCAGGATAAGGTCAATGCAGAGCTGCGCAACATCGCCTCGGAGCTCGGAATACAGCTCGTGGCCGCCAACAACGTGCTTTACACCAACCGCAAAGACGCGCACGCGCTCGAAGCGGTGATCTGCATTCAGGACCGTAAGACTTTTCAGGACGAAGACCGTTTCCGCATTCACACGACCGAGAACTTCTTCAAGTCGCCTGAAGAGATGTGGTCGAGTTTTGAGGATTTGCCGGAAGCCTGCGAAAACACGGTTCGCATCGCTGACCGTTGCGAAGTCAAAATAGACTTTAAGACGCTGCATCTGCCGTTCTTCGAAACACCCGGCGGGCTGACGCCCGGCCAATACCTGAGGCAGCTGACGTTGGAAGGCGCCGCCAGGCGCTTCGGCAGCCCTGTTCCCAGAGAGGTGACGGAGCGCATCGACTTCGAACTGGGCGTCATCGGCAAGCTCGGTTACGACTCCTACTTTTTGATCGTCTGGGACTTCGTGCGTTTTGCGCGCGAGAAGGGGATACCGGTGGGTCCGGGCCGCGGATCGGCGGCCGGATCCGTCATCAGCTATTGTCTCGGCATCACTAACATCGACCCGCTCAAATACAACCTCCTCTTCGAGCGCTTCCTCAATCCGGACCGCGTGACGATGCCGGATATCGATATCGACTTTTGCTACAACCGCCGTGAAGAAGTGATTCAGTACGTTACGGCCAAGTATTCGAAGGATAATGTTTCGCAGATTATCACCTTCGGTACGATGCTTGCGAAGGGCGTGTTGCGTGACGTGGGACGCGTGCTCGGTATCGCCTACGCGGATGTCGACAAGATCGCCAAGCTCGTGCCTCAAGAATTAGGCATCACGCTGGCCGACGCGCTCGAAAAAGAGCCTGAGCTCAAAGCGTTGGCGAGCTCAAGCTCACAGTACAAGCAGCTGTTTGAGCTCGCTCAGGCGCTTGAGGGTCTTCCGAGGCACGCCGGTCTTCACGCGGCCGGTGTCGTGATCTCCAAGGAACCGCTGATCGACAACACGCCGCTGTTCAAGTCGTCGGATGATCAGATCTCGACGCAGTATCCGATGACGTCGCTCGAAAAGCTCAACATCCTTAAGATGGACTTCCTGGGACTGCGCACGCTGACCGTGATCGATGACGCTCTCAAGATCATCAAGCGCACGCGCAAGATCGATCTGGACATCAACACCATCGCGATCGATGACCCGGCAACACTAGAGCTCTTGGGTAAGGCGCAGACTTCCGGCGTGTTCCAGGTGGAATCTTCCGGTATGCGCGACATTTTGCGCAAACTCAAGCCCAGCCGATTTGAGGACTTGATCGCCGTGCTCGCGCTGTATCGCCCGGGTCCCATCGGCTCCGGCATGGTCGACGACTTCATTCAAAGAAAAAACGGGAAGGTGCGGGTCAAATACGATCATCCGCTGCTTGAGCCGATTCTTTCCGAAACGTACGGCATCATGGTCTATCAGGAACAGATCATGAAAGTCGCTTCGTCGCTGGCGGGGTTTTCGCTCGCCCAAGCCGATTCGCTTCGCCGCGCGGTGTCTAAGAAAAAGCCCGAGCTCACCGAGCAGCAGAAGGCGCCGTTCGTTGAGGGGGCGATGAAGAACGGTGTGCCGGAAAAAACTGCCATCCGCATCTTCGAGCTCATCGACTATTTCTCCGGTTACGGCTTCAATAAATCTCACTCCGCCGCTTACGCGGTGGTGTCCTGGCAGACGGCTTATCTCAAGGCTCATTATCCGGTCGAATTCATGACGGCGCTTCTGACCTCAGAAAAAGACAACACAGATAAGATCGTTCAGTACATCGAAGAGTGTAAGAAGATGGGTATACAGGTGCTGCCGCCGGACGTGAATACAAGCTTCCCGAGTTTCACCGTGATGAATTCCGGGCAGGATGGAACGAGCGGCGGGGCGATACGCTTCGGGCTCGCTGCCGTCAAGAATGTGGGGCAGGCCGCCATCGACTCAGTGATTCAAGGGCGCGTGAAGCATGGGTCTTTTAAGGGGCTGCATGATTTTTGTGAGCGCGTGGATTCGCGAGCCGTGAACCGCAAAACCATTGAGTCGCTGATCAAATGCGGCGCGTTCGACACGACCGGAATCCACCGGGCGCAGTTGGTGACGAATCTGGAAGGCGCGATGGCGCACGCGGCGGAATTGCAGCGTGACCGTGAGCGTGGGCAGATGTCGCTTTTTGATTTGGGCGCGGGCGGCGGAGCGGCGGCATTCAAATCCACCGCCACCGAGATGCAACAGGTTCCTGAGTGGACCGACGCGGAGCGGCTTCAGTTTGAGAAGGAGCTCATTGGCTTCTACGTCACAGGACATCCGTTGGATCATCACCTGCGCGATCTGCAGAATTATTCCGCCGGCGCGCTCAACGATCTGGAAAAGTTTAAGAATCGCGAGATTGAAGGGGAGAAAAGCAAGAACGAGATTCTGCTAGGCGGACTGATCAGCGCGATGCGCATCACCGTGACCAAAAAAAATCAGGAACGCATGGCAATCGTGACGCTCGAGGATCTTTACGGCAAGCTGGAAGTTATGGTGTGGCCCAAGGTTTACGCGGAATGCGCGGCCACGCTTAAGCCGGACGCGATTGTCTTTATTAAGGGGCGGCTGGAGTGGGAAGAGGATCAGCCGCGCATGATCGCGTCAGAAGTTCACTCGATACAAGCGATTGCCGGCCGCATGACGCGCAGCGTGCTGATAGAGTTTAAGCCCGAATCCACCAACGAAGAAAATCTCCACAAGATTCAGTCCGTGCTCTCCGCCAACACAGGTCCGACGCCTGTTTATATCAGCTTCGTGGATGCTTACGGTGTCCGCAATGACATGATTATTGACCGCTCTCTCTACGTGAGTCCGAATCAGGAATTCGTGGAATCGGTCGAAAAGGTGTTAGGCGAGGGTAGTGTTCATCTTCAGGTGTAGCCCTAGATATTGTCCTAATCTCGCCTAACACCACACTCGGTGGGGTTAGGCGAACGCTTTGGGCAAAACAGGCGAAATTGAGCATTTGATGTATCATCATAATAATTTTGTAAAAAGTGCTTGAATTTTTTTCGTAAAGAGATAGTATTTTAGCCATGAAACACACACCCCTTACCCTGACAACCTTGACGATCATCACGGCTTTGGCGCTGACAGCTTCCGGCTGCGGCAAAAAGGCCGAAACAACAGCCCTCAACACCACCAGTGACCTAGAGATTCTGGCCAGCCTCGGCGAAGGAGCAGGCAGCGCGCAGAACACGGTCGAGATCATTCCGGTTCCCCAGTCCCAGGCAGCCTTTGGTAATTCCATGGATTCCGCTCAGACCATGATGCAGCAGGGAATTCAGCAAGCGGGTCAGATCGCGGCGGTTCTTCCGGCCGATATCAAGCCCGGCACCGTTGAATTCTCCAAAAAGGTCCAGTCGGCGCTTAAAAGTGCCGGTCTGTACACCGGCAATGTGGACGGCAAGATTGGACCCAAGACCCGCGAAGCCATCAAGACCTTTCAGTCGCAGAATGGACTGAAGGCAGACGGTGTCGCAGGCGCTCAGACCTGGGCCAAACTCGCGCAGTACTACACCAGCTCCGCTCCGGCTCCCGCGGCCGTTTCGAGCACCGCCGAGTAATTTCTAAACCGCAACAAATCGATCCCGGGAGACTCAGTCTCCCGGGATTTTTTTTGCCCGCCGCCCCGATGAAAAATATGATAAATTAGCCCTCTCATGTTTGATCAAATCCGCAAAAAAATCGGCTTCTTCTTATTCGTCGTTCTGGCCCTCGCTTGCCTGGCGGTGTTCCTCAAGTTTAAGGAACATTCGGACTTCAAGAAAGTGATTACGGCCCTTGAGGCGGACTCCCGTGCCGCTCAGGTGTTGGTCACTGAATCCAGCTTGGATGAAACGACCGGCAAATTTACGACCACGATTAAATTCCTTGAGCATAACTATAAGGGCGAGCCGATGGCGCCCCGGTATTTTACGTTTAAAGGGAATCAGATTCAGTTTCAGGCCCTGGTGGTGCGCTTTGAAGACGGTTATATCGAGCGGGGTCATCGGCTGAAGGGCAAAAGCGCCTTTCTGTTCTTGAAGGCATTCGTATTGGATGGAAAAAACACGCAGGAATTCGTCATCACGCCGGCCTTAGCCGTGCCCGAGGGCTACCGCGTGGAAGGGGCGCCCTCCAAGATGCAGAAAGAGATCTGGACGCATTTTTGGACTTATGTATTGGATCCCAAGGCGCGTAAAGGCGTGGGTGTGAAAAACGCGCAGATCGAGGCGCCGGGGTCGGTCTTTGTGCCGGGGACGATCTACGATATCCGCATCGAGCACGATGGCGGACTCCGCATCGACGCGAAGCCCATCCCGGCTGTCCTCCGCGGAGAAACGATTCAATGACCTGTGTGGGACTGCTTGATCACGTGGGGTCGGTCAGCTTGCGCCGGGGCGTGCTCTCCGGCGGCTGCGGCGAAGTTGTCGCACAAGCTCAATGTTCCCCCTCGTACGGTCTGGTCTGCCGCGCCGCAACCGCCGGAGAGCACGCCCCGCCGCTGACTCACGGCCACGCGAGATCAGCCAGCCCCTTGCGGACTTCGAGCGCCTCTCTCACCAGCGAGCGCGCGTGATGAGCTCCAAAATATTAAAGAAAAAATCGAGCCGCGGTCCAAGTCAGCCGGAGGGGATGCCCTTTGGCGGCGGCGTCGCGGCAGACCAGACCGTACGAGGGGGATCATTGAGCTCACACGGCAACTTTGACGCCGCCGCCAAAGGGCATCCCCTCCGGCAACCCAGACTAGGTACGAATTTTGCTCAAGAGATTTATGTGAAGAATGCGCGGGAGCATAAT
>JAGOUK010000030.1 GCA_018061225.1 Candidatus Omnitrophota bacterium
CGCCGTCGCGTGGGCGCTCCGGCTCGCTCCTCCGGACGCTGGGCCGCGTCCTCATTTGTGGCGCTTGGCCGCGCCACCGCGTCGCTGGGCCGCTCCGCGATTTACTCTACTGGGGGTGTGGGGGTACGGATAACCTGATCGATTTCGGTCTTTATAGACCCAGTAACCGTGTTTCTATGGAGCGCATGTTTGCGCCTTAGATGTCGTGCTGCGCGGGGCCCCCACCCCCTTAGACCGGACTAGGGGGTCCTCTGCGGCGTTGCCTCGTAATCGCGGACGCGATTACCGGACCCCCTCCCCGCGCACGTCGGCGCAGCTGCTTTTGTGGATGTTCCTTTATGCAGCTGCGCACCTCGGCGTGAGGAATAAGACAGTTTCCTTTATGGGCTTGCCTCCGCTACGCGCGCATTAGAGGACGACTGCCGCATCCGCGGCAGTCTTATTCCTGTAGGCGCGCTCCACTGCGGCAAGTCCCGTCGCCTCGGCTCCTGCGTCCGGGCGGGAGGGGGGACGTGATTTTTGGCTACTCACTTGTCGGTTGGGGAGACTGGATGGGCTAGGAGACTTTGAAAGATTCAAGAGGCATTGGCAATGCACCAAATAAGTTAAGAACCAGCACTAGTTTGCCTGATCAAGAAACTCTCGCCAATTAAGAACCACTCCTCCCATGACTTTTGCTGACTCCGCCAGGGCGGCATCGTTGGTCACAAGGACGTAGCCGTTCTTAAGCGCCGTTTCACCGATAAGGGCATCTTTCCGGTTATTCCTGTGATTGGGCTTTTTGCATTCAAGTAGGTCGAGAAGTTTCTGATATACGCTTCCATCGCCCAGTTTAGCCAGTCCAAGTCTAGAAGACCCAATCACCAGCGACTCAGTCGGCACGATCGCCGGATGGTCGGACCATTTGGCCTCGTCGTAGGCCGATACGTCCCAAACGGCTGATTCGGTTGGCACGCCGGTTGCGGCAATAGTATTGAATACTCCCAGCAAGGCATCACGGCGCTCACCGGTCGGGGTATTTTTTAATTCATCCAGCTGAATGTGTGTCGTGAAGTAGCGGCTATTGGTCGGCAGCAGTCCGACGTCATGTTTGCCGTCGATCACGGCATTGAAGATATTCGTATCAAACATATAGGCGGCTGGCGGCATAGGAATTCGCTACTCTGATTTGCCTGTCGCTGACCCGATGCCTTGAATAGTCCGGATCAAATACCCGACAGACCGCTTCGGATTATCCGGATTTTTCTCTCCGACCCTGACAAGCGCCTCTTCGAAGACTTGAGGCCCTTGCTTTTCATATAGACCTACGAAGGCCCTGATGGCCTTCGGGTCATTCGGAGCGAACACGAGCGTCGCCGCCTCTACGGCTTTGCCGTAGGCGGCTTCACTCGTTTTGGATCTTATCGATGCCAGGTCCCTTCCCAACGCTTTCGGATCGTAGATCGGCTTGGGCGTGTAGATACTGGCGGCGCGGTCTTTGTAATTTTGAGACTCGAGTTCGCCGTATTGGATATCGAGCAGATTATTTTTTCTCAAGTCCATGTTTCCATCGGAGACGAAAGATTCGGAGATCCCATAGTCTTTGGCTATTTCCTTGCGCGACTTAAACCAGCTGCTGGTGCCGGACATGAGCTTGGACCGGTGAACAAGCAGCATGACCTGGCCTGGAAGCGAGAGTCGCTGGTTCCAACGGTATCGGAAAAAGCCGACCGGAAGATCAAAGTAATCTTGATCCTCTGAGAATTTCAAACTGATCCGGGCATCTTGATTGCGAGCAGGGGGCAGATAGGCCAGCACCTTATACTTGCCCTGTAATTTATCGAGAACTTTATTGATCTGTCGGCGGTAGTCTTCCGGGGTCATTTTTGCGATACCCAGAAAATTGGCTGCTTTCGCATAGTCCAAAACAATGTCAGCGGATGAGGGGGTCTTGAGACTCAACAAATAAAGGTAAACTTCAAAAGCCCTCTCATCCGCCTGAGTCGCCATTTCACCCATGAGCTTTTTATTGGCCAGGAAACTCATCGGGATTTGGACGGATGGCGTGAGGCTTTGCGGGGCTTCTTGGGTTTTGATCTGGGAGAGGTCTTTTGAGACTTCCTCGGCGAATGCCTTATCTCTGATCAGGGCATTCGCCTCGAAGTTGCGGGTTAAGGCTGCCTTGGACCAGTTGGCTGATCCAATGATTGTTGTTTCTCGATCTATGACGATGACCTTAGCGTGGGTTTTGTTGCCTGGGCTGTCGAAGTAAACTTCGACGCCCCCGGCTTTTAGAATCTCGTAGGCCGATTGGTTGGGCTGCGCCAACACATCCGATTCAGAGAACTCATCCTTGATATCGAGTGATTGCTCAAGAACCACCCGAACCTTAACCCCTCTTTTCCTGGCTTCGATCAGCGCGTCCAAGAGCTTACGGGGCTGTGATTCCTTTTCCTTCGCATCGGCCTGGATGATGTACATCCATACCTCGACAGATTCCACGGCCCTGGATATTTCGGTGAGCGTAACTTCAAAATACTTCGAGGTAGGGACGTATTGATCGGAAGCTGTCGCAAATCCGGCAGTCACCAGCACAAGCGACCCGAAGAGTGCCCCGACGCGTACAAGTTTCATCATGGACAAAGCACCCCCAAAACTTCATCTGCAATAATCGAAGCTGTCTTATCGTGCTTCCAATAACCAGAGTGGGCTTGAAGCGGCAAAATCCCCGTACACACCTTTTTCTCTTCGATCGGGATATTCCGAAAGAAAGGTTTTGCCGTGCGGGCGATCCCGTCCCAGGGACACAAAATATTCACCCAACGCTTCACGTTGGGCGGGAGAGTCAAATCCGAATCGGGGTGCCCCATCGCCGAAGTAAATAACGGAATGGGTGAACCCATCGTGATAAAGCTGTGAATGGTCACATTTTTGTCCAACCGGCATCTGTCTCGAAAGCAAAAGACATAATCAAAAGCTATGACCGAGCCCAGGGAATGGGCGACGACAATCGCGCCTTTTCTCCCCTCCGGGTCGTCGGCACCGACATCATTTTGGACAAAAAAGCGTTGAATATCGCGGTCTACGTCCGCCAGGATATTCATCGCGCCCGTGCCTTTGTCGCCCTTGTCCTTGATGTACTGCATGATCTGCATGGCCAAGGGATCAATCTGCTTCGTGAAGAACCTGTACTTGGGCCGTGACGGCCCTTCGTACTCTAGCTGCTGATAACGATTAATCCGGTCGAGCGTCTCCTCGGTCCAAAGGACCTCGTGACGCACGAGCGACCGGATTACCGGAGAGATTTTGGATTCGGGAAAACCTCGTTGCCGAAGCTTCGCTCGGCAACTCGACAGAACTTTGTCGAAAAGAGTTTGTGAGTAGTTGGTCTTTTGATCGTCTACGCCATGAATGAAAATAAGTTTGAGGTTGGTGATAGGGTTGGTGGCTTCTAGCGTCATCCAATACTCCGGATAATTGCGGTGTGTTTGCCGTATTTTATCCTTTTTTCAGAATATTCGCCTCACCGCCCATTTATTCCCGGCTCTCCTCGATCGCTTCCCATCCTTCTTTCAGAATAAACAGAACCATCACCAAGCCCGCGACCGGATCAGCCCACCACAACCCAAAAAAGTAGTTCAACGCTAACCCGGCCAGGAGAATCACCGAAAGCCACGCACAAATGATCGTTTCCATCGCGTCCGCTTCAAGCGCCTTGCTGCCGATCTGCTTGGCGATCTTCTTTTTGGCAAGCCCGAGCGCGGGCATGATCAGGATCGACAAAATCGCGATGACGATCCCAGCGGCACTTTCATGCGGAGCTTCCCGACCCATCAATTTTACGACCGATTCGTACCCGATATAGGCCGCAAGCATGAAAAATGTGACACCTACGAATAAGAGCGCTTTTTTCTCTCCGGCTTCCTCCTCTTCCGACGACGAGTGGATCGAGAGCCGCCAAATAAGAATACCGGCCGACGCCGCCTCGATCACGCTATCCAGGCCAAAGCCCACAAGCGCCACACTTCCAGCCGCAGCCCCAAAGACTATGGACATGGCCGCCTCCAGCACATTGTAGGCGATCAAAAACCATTCGATCTTCAGAGCTTTTTTGACACATTCGGGATGCGTCTCGTGAATGTCCGTCACAGCCTGTCTCCACGGTGAACACTACTTGAAGATCCGGCGTCCGCAACTGGAAATCTGCCGCCGCGATAGCGTGCATATCTTTTCTTGAGACTCCTCATATCCCTGATCCCGTGATTCTCGGGGGCATTTGTGAATTCAATGAAAGACATCGACCGCTTTGATGGCTCGAAGTTGGTCTTTGCAGAACCTCTTTCGGAATAAGCCGGAGCCGGCGAACAAGTCATGGCAAACACCATGAACATAGCGCCCACAAACAGCATAATTTTTGGAGGCAGCTTTTTCATCTCGATTTCTCCACTCCACCGAACCGGCTTACTTCAAATTGATTTAAGTCGAGCTTGTACTTGTCCGGATTTTTATTGATGCTATCGACGCTCCACTTGCATGCGACGTTGTAGATCACTCCGTTCACCTGGACAGTGAACTCGCTCTTGGCCATATCACCCGTAACAGGACAGTATTTGTTATTCAAAGAAACTGTTCCGTCCGCGTTCGAGACCGGCTTGGCCATCAGATCATCCCGACCCAGCATCGGAACCTCCAGATCGTGATACGGGTGTTGGTGGGTGTAATTCCCGTGCCGACCCACGGTCCGATGGGTGTGATGAGCCATGTGCTCAACGTGGTAGCCGTTCCTGTGCTCGGCTTTGTGCTTCTTGTCCTGTTCCTCCCGAGCTTCCTTGCTGTCATAGTCCTGACCCGAAGCATTAGCGATCGTCCCGCTGGAACAAACGACCGACAACACAAGCAGAGAAAAGATTATTTTCTTCATGCGATCTCCCTTATTTAAGCGCTTCTCCGCGCCGCTGGTTTCGCTCCATCCATTCGTAAAGCACGGGCAGTAAAACGAGCGTGAGAAAAGTGGAGGTGATAATTCCTCCGATGACGACCGTGGCAAGCGGGCGCTGGACCTCGCCTCCGGCTCCGGTCGCCAGCGCCATCGGCACGAACCCAAGTGAAGCGACAAGCGCCGTCATGAGCATTGGCCGCAAGCGCAAAAGCGAGCCCTCGCGAACGGTCGCATTCAGATCGGACCCCTTCGCGCGCAGCTGGTTAAAGAAGGTGATGATCATAAGCCCGTTCAAAACGGCGATGCCACTCACGGCAATGAAACCAACCCCCGCCGAGATGCTGAACGGCAGACCGCGCAAGGCAAGCGCGAATACACCCCCCGTGACAGCAAGCGGCACGGCCAAAAATACCAAAAGCGACTGCCGGAAGCTTCGAAGCGCCGTAAAGATTAGGATCAGAATGAGCCCCAAAGCCACCGGCACGACGACGCCGAGCCGGCGCTTGGCCTCGATTAGATTCTTGAACTGTCCGCCGAACTCGATGCTGTAACCGTCCGGCAGCTTGATCTCTCGGGCGATCTTGACCTGGGCCTCCAGAACGAAACTCTCCACATCGCGGCCGCGCAGGTTGATCATGATCGCGCCGCGCCGCTGGCCGTATTCGCGGGAGATCGCCGCGACCTGTTCGGTGACCTTGAAGTCGGCCACCTGTCCCAGCGTGAGCAGTCCGCCGTCGTCCACGCGCACGGGCAAACGCTTAAGCTCGTCGATATCTTCCCGAAGGTTTTCTCTCAAGCGCACCACGATGTCGAACCGCCGGTTGCCTTCAATAAGCTTGCCCACTTCCTCACCGGCAAGCGCGGTGTTCACGACGCGGTTCAATTCTGCTGCATGAAGGTTGTATTTGTTCATCGCCTCACGCTTAGGAACGATCTCGAGAAGCGGAGACTTGCCCAAAGCGTCGAATTCCACATCGGCGGCTCCCGGAACTTTTTCCAGGATCTCGCGGGCCTGCCCGGCGATCTTCTCGATCACCGCAAAGTCCTCGCCGAACACCTTGACGGCGATATCGGCCCGGGTGCCTTCGAGGATCTCGTTGAACCGCATCTCAATGGGCTGGCTAAAAAGATGCGCTTCGCCGGGAACATAAGTCCCCAGTTCCTTCGTCATGAGATTGGCGAGCTCGTCCTTGGTGATAGGCCGCCCTCCGACCTTGCGCCAATTTTTATGCGGCTTGAACATGATGTAAGTGTCGGCGACGTTGACGCCCATCGGGTCCGTAGCGACTTCCGCCGTGCCCAAGCGGCTGAAGGTGTAATCCACTTCCGGGAACTTTTCGATCAGCATTTTTTCGCCGCGCTTCTGCATGTCGATGCTGGCGTCGATGCCGATACTCGTCGTTCGGATCATGTGTGTGGCGAACGACCCTTCGTCCAACTGCGGCACGAACTCCGCGCCCAAGCGGCCAAAAAGAAGCACCGCCAGGACAAAAAGCGCCGCTCCAACACCCGTCACGATCCACCTGGAACGTAAAGCGAAATTAAGAACCGGCGCGTATCCTTTTTTGGCCATGCTGACGAGCCAGGAGTCCTTTTCCTTGATATTGCCGCCCAGTAGATACGAGCAGAGCGCGGGCATGAGCGTCAGCGCCAAAATAAGCGAGCCGATGAGCGCGAAGATCACGGTGATCGCCATGGGTTTGAACATTTTTCCTTCCACGCCGGTGAGCGAGAGGATCGGGAAGTAAACGACCGTGATGATCAACACGCCAAAAAACATCGGGCTTGCGACTTCCTTGGCGGACGCCAGCACTTCCTGAGTCCGCTCCGAAACCGTGAGCCGCCGACCCGTCTCGTGCTGTTTTTCCGCCAGACGCCGGATGATGTTCTCGACCATCACCACGGCCCCGTCCACGATCAAACCGAAGTCGATCGCGCCCAGGCTCATCAGATTTCCGGAAACGCGGCTCTGAACCATGCCCGTGATCGCGAACAGCATCGAAAGCGGGATCGCAAGCGCGACGATCAGCGCCGCGCGCCAATTCCCGAGCATGAGCAGAAGGACCACCATCACAAGGATCGCGCCTTCGAACAAACTCGATTCGACCGTGTGGATCGTGCGGTCCACGAGCACCGTGCGGTCATAAACGGGGATGATCCGGACGCCTTCGGGGAGCTTTTTTTCCAATTCTTCGAGCTTCTCGGCGACCGCCTTCGCGACCAGTCGGCTGTTTTCCCCGGCCAACATGAGAGCCGAACCCAGCACGCATTCTTCGCCGTTGTAGGTGCTCGCGCCTGTCCGGACCGCCTTGCCGATGACGACTTCGGCGACGTCCTTCACGCGCAGCGGCGTCGCCCGCGCGCCGAACTTGAGCGGCAGCCTCTCGATCTCCTCGACGCTTTGCACCCGACCAGCGGCTCTCACGGCGACCTGTTCGCCGCCGATCTGGATTACGCTGCCTCCGGCGTTCTCGACGTTCTCGCCGATCGCCTCGGCGACTTCACTGAACGACATTCCGACGCTTTTGAGCTTGTCGGGATTGGCTTGGATCACGATCTGCTTCTCATAGCCACCCGAAGAGTTGACCTCGGCGATACCGGGCGTCGACCGCAGACGCGGCTTGATCACATAATCGTGAATGAGCTTGAGCTCCATGAGCTGTTCTTCGCGCGTCACGGGCTTCTTGTCCGCGTCGGGTGCGTATTCCACGACGTAATAAAAAATCTCGCCCAAACCTGTCGTGATCGGCGCGAGTTTGGGCGTAAGACCCGGAGGCAGCTCGTCCATCACGGTCTGCAGCCGCTCGCTCACGAGCTGTCGGGACCGATACAGGTCCGTGCCTTCCGCAAAAACCATCGTGATCTGCGAAAGCCCGAACTTCGAAATGGACCGCAACTCCGTAAGCCCCGGAATTCCGGCCATTTCGTTCTCGACCGGAAACGTGACAAGCTTTTCGATCTCTTCCGGCGCAAGAGAGGGCACGGTCGTATTGATCTGCACCTGGATGTTCGTGATATCCGGCACAGCATCGATAGGGAGCCGCACCGCCGACCAAAGACCGACGCCAACAAGAGCCGCAACGGCCATTAGAACAAAAACGCGCTGACGGACAGAAAATTCAATAATTTGGTTCAGCATAAATCAGTGGGAATGACCCCCTCCTTTAGTCGCGCGAAGTTCGATCAGCCACAATGTTTGGACCGGAGAAGTCACAACCCGGTCGCCCGCGGAGAGACCTTCCATGATCTCGATTTTTCCATCCGATTCACTTCCCGGCTTGACGGCGGTGCGACGGTAAGCGTTTTGACCCGCCACATACACGAAGGTCCCTTCGGATGTGCGGAGGAGCGCCGAAGCCGGGATCGCGACGACCGCCTCCTCGCGCGGCACCGAAACGACTGCCGTCAAAAATTCGCCGTCTTCAAGCTTGTCGGCCGCGCTCGTCACGCCGACCACGACCTCGGTTTCACCCAAAGCGGGCGTTTTTTGGACCGCCACAACAATGCCCTCCAAAACATCCTTGCCGGCGGTCAGCAGCTTGAGCGGTTGCTGCGGGCGGATCAGATCTGCCTTGTCTTCAGGTAGATATCCCGATCCGTGAACATCGCAACCGGTGTGGTCCATGTCCAGATGCGGGAACGGGTGGGTCTCGCCAAAGACCTGGACATTGAACCGCACAGACCGGGAGAGTTTTTCGGAAGCCGCTTCGGCGGTCTCGACCCCGAGTATTTTTTCGGTCTCCTCGGTCAAAGTGACGCCTTTGCCCGGTTTGAATGACGCTCCCGACGCGGGCTCATCGTGACCTTCCTCATGGCCTTCTTCATGACCTTCTTCGCCGTGACCCTCATCATGATCCTCATCATGGCCAACTTCACCGGCCTTGCTCGGATCTTCACTGTCATGGTCATGAGATTCGGCGCTGTGATCATGGTCCTTCGACTCGCCGTGCTGCGCGTCGGATTCCTTGTGACCACAACCCGCAGGAAGCGTCGCCAATAAAAAAACTATCGACAGACGCATCCAAAAATGAAAGAACTTCATTGCTTTTCCTCCCCGGCAGGCGCGCCGATGAGATCAAGCGGCGTCTGAGTGAGTAATTCGAGTTCCAGGGCCGCTTCGAGAGCTTCTCTTCTGGTGCTCTGAAGCCCCTCGACCGCCTCGAGATATTGGGTCTGAAGTTCCAGGTAAATGGAGACCGGAACTGCACCCAAGCGATAATGGCGGTCGGCTAATTCAGCCGCTTCCTTGAAGTGCCGAACCGAATCAGGCCGCCATGCCGCCATTTCCTTGAAGCGGGTTTCGTAGATCACCGCCGCTTCGATCACCCGCCGCTCTGCCTCGTGCCGCGCGATGTCGAGAGACGTTTCGGCCTGTGATTTTTGAGCTTTGGCCATTTCGATATTTCCCTGGTTTTGGTTCCACAGAGGCAGCGGGACGGACAAGGCCGCTCCGATCACGCGCTCGCGGTCTCCGGCCCTCTCTTGGGAAAACGAGGGCCCGACCGCAACCGCCCCAAACTGCTCGTTGCCCGCCAAATCGACGCGGAAACCCTGTCTAGCGAGCTCGAGTTCACGCAGCCGGACCGAAAGATCGTTCGCCGATGCCAACGCCGCCAGCGTGCGGCGGTCTTTTTTAAGCGGTTGAAACGACAAGAGCAGCCGATCCAAAGACAGTTCGGAATCCGCCGCCGCACCTCGCAGCCGATTCAACCGAAACAAAGCTGCCTGCGCGGCGATCGCAGCCTCGCCAGCCTTCCGCTGCATGGTGAGCTCCATCGCCTCGATCACGCGCGTTTCAAGCAACGGTGTCAGCCCCGCCGGATCGCGCTGGACGAGGACTTCGCGTAAACTCCTAAAATGATCGGCCACCTCGCGCGTCGCCGCCGCCAATTCTTGCGCGGCTGCCGCATCGTAGATCGCGGATTTGGCCTGCCCAGCAAGTACGGCACGGAACTGCTCGAGCCCCAACTCCGCGAGCTCTATATCGCGCTCTGCGATGGCTCGGCGCAGTCCGATCCGGCCAGGCCACTCGAGCGACTGCATGACGGATACTTCGCCCGCCGCACCTTCACCGGTGAGCTCGCCTTCTTCGTCCCACACCCGTTTACGGCCAAGCGAGCCGCTGAATTCGGGATTGGACAAAGCGCTCGCGGTTTTGCGCGCGCCTTTGGCCGCGTCGATCTCGGACCGGTACAACGCAAGTTCAGGATTTTTCTCAAGGACCTCGTTCACCAAAACATCCGGCGCGACGGCCCCGGACCCATTGACCGGTTGGGCCGCCTGCGCCGAACCCGATCCGAACATGATCAGCGTTGCGAGCACAGGCCATCGCAAATGATAAAAAATAA
>JAGOUK010000191.1 GCA_018061225.1 Candidatus Omnitrophota bacterium
TGCACAACCGACACGTAATTGTCCGGAAACGCGATCCGCTCAAACTCTTCGCGATAAAAATAATCCTGAATCATGTACTCGTCGCTCAGCTTGTTGAGTTCGAAGTTGATCGAAGTGGCGTCGTCGACTTTGATGCGATGACGGTCCTGTATGCGGTAGCGGCTCGACGTGGGAACCACATGGTCCTTGGCGCGGGAGCAGTCATCCCCCGACTCAAAGCAGTTGTCGTCCGCGAAGTACGTCCTCAACGCGCCCTGGCCAAATTGATGCAAACGGTAAAAGTGCTCAATGCCCCAGGCGAACCCCTGATTCTCGCGCACGTCCAACAACACATTGCCGTCATGATCCTTGTTGGCGTAGTAGCGGACCTTGGTCAGCGCGAACGCGCCCCACTCGCTATTGGAGCCGAGCTCCACCTGGATCGGAAACCGGTCGAGATGCTCGATCGGCAGCGTCAAGACGGGGATATAAAAAATTGGAACGTTACGAATTCTCAGAATGACGTGCTTCATGATCAGCTTGTCATTGGGATAGTACTCGATCTCGCGGGATTCCAGGCGGTACTGGGGCGAGCCGTCCACGCAGTCAGAGGATTCGTCGCAGGTGGTCACATAAGCGTCGCGGAGAATGTAAGCATCATCCGCCGTCTTCTCCAAGGTCTTCGCGCGGCCGCGGAAATTGGGCGCGATCACGGCTTTGAGGTCCGCGACTTCGGCGGTTTTTTGGCCGAAGTCCACATAGATCTTATCGCCGGAATATTTGGCGCCCGGCTGAGTCAAGATCACGTTTCCCGTCGCCCAAGCTTCTTTGGTTTTGAGATCCACTTCCACGGAGTCGGCTGTCAGCACCCAGCCCTCATAGTCGATCTTGATATTCCCGTCGCCCTTGGCGCGGTTTTTTTCATAAAAATACTCAACCGCATCGCCCTGGATCTTGAGCGGCTTTTGAGCGGCCTGGACTGTGGCGGGCGGGTCCGTCACATCCGCAGCCAAACCGGCGGCAGGCGTTCCGGCGATGATGAGGATCGGCAGCGCCATGAGGGCCGCGGCTTTGACAAAAAAACGGTTCATTCTGAATCCTCCGAACGGGCGAACGCCAAGGCGGCCGCTCCGATAACCCCCGCGTCCGCGCCGTAGGTGGCGGGCACTATCCGCAGCTTATCCGTCGCCAGCTTGAAGGCGTGGCGTCGGACAGAACCGCGGAGCGGTTCAAACAAATATTTTCCGGCGCCGGCAACGCCGCCGCCGATCACGATCATCTCCGGGTTCAGCAAATTGCAAATGCCGCCCAAAAAGTTCCCGAACTCTTCACCGACCCCCGCCCAAAACCGGACCGCGCTGCGATCGCCGGTCTTGGCGGCCTGAGTCACATGTTCTAACTTCAGCCGTCCTGACGCGTCCTTACCGACAATGTCCCGCAGCGCAGGCGAAAAAGGCGCGAGTTCCTTTTGGGCGCGCTGCAAAAGCGGCCGATTCCCCATCCGCGTCTCGATACAGCCGCGGCTTCCGCAGCCGCAGAGGGCTGAACCTCGAATTTCTCCAAATCGAATATGCGAAATCTCCGCGGCCGAAAAAGTCGAACCATGAAAAAGCTTTCCGTCCAAAACGATGCCGCAACCGATTCCCGTGCCAAGCGTGATAAAAAGTGTGTTGCGGGCTCCTCGCGCGGCGCCAAAACGAAGTTCGGCCATGGTCATCGCGTTTCCGTCGTTCTCGACGGTCACCGGATAATGCGCCCGCGCCGACAGTAGGTCCCGCAATGGAACATTTTTCCAGGACGGAATATTCGGCAGCAGCAGAATACGGCCGGCCGCTTGATGCACCGGTCCCGGTACTCCGACACCGACTCCGGCAAACTCGGCACGCTTGATTCCGTGACGCTTCAAAAGTGCGTCCGTCTCCGTGGCCGCCCATCGAACAAAGGCTTGGGGCGACCCGACATCCTTAGAGGGGCGCCGAACCGTCTCCGCGATCCCCGCCTTGCGGTCCACCAGCGCCAGACGGGCATTCGTACCGCCCAGATCCAAACCAACCGCCCATTTGTGCTTCATGAAGTCACTGGCCCGCCATAAAAAGGTCAAAAAGATGTCTGCCGGAAAGGGCTCATTATAGCGGAACGGCCCGCTCTCTGCCAGCGAGTTACTACCTGTTAATGTAGGCGCAAACGCGGTTCTTCCCCTGCCGTTTTGCCTGATAAAGAGCCGAATCCGCCCATTCGACGATTTCGCCCGGCTCTCGGATGGCAGGACTAAAAGTTGCCACGCCGATGGAGGCGGTCATTTTGAGAACCAGATCATAGGCCCGGTATTCATGCTGTTCAATGCCTTTGCGAACACGCTCGGCCACATACATCGCGCCGCTCTCATCCGTGTCCAGCAGGATGGCCGCGAATTCTTCACCGCCGTAGCGGCCGACCAAATCGACTTCACGGAGCGTCTTCTTGATCACATCCGCGGTCTGCCTCAGCACCGCATCCCCCGCCAGATGCCCATGCTGATCGTTGAGCGCCTTGAAGTTATCCAAGTCGATCATGAGGAAGCTAAACTTAAGATTAAACCGAGCCGAACGGCTGAGCTCTTCTTCGAGGCGCTTGAAGAAATGCCGCCTCACATACGCGCCCGTCAGCCAGTCGGTGATCGCCAGACGCTGCACATCCGCGTACAACTTAATCCGCTTAAACTCCGCGATGAAGCGGTCTGCCAAAATGGCGGTCGACGTCTCATGGCGGCGCTCCAGTCCCTCCAGCGTAAGAATGGCCGATAAGCCGTCCACGGACCGGACCGGGATCGCCGTCAAACTACCC
>JAGOUK010000192.1 GCA_018061225.1 Candidatus Omnitrophota bacterium
CTATAGACGCGGACGGCATTCGCCTCCTCTGACCCCGCCCGAACGCTTCAAGACCGGCTAAACCTTTCTCCCTCCGGATGCGTCCAATAGATGGCGGTATCATCTATTTGGAGGCGGTATGTTTAATACTATCAAAAAGTCAGAAATCTCCCGGCTATCAATCGGTATCCTATTGTGCAGCATAGGGTTACTTGGATCCAACGTGGCCATGGCCGGGACCAACTTCCAGCCGAAGAACCGCGCGAGCGAAGCCGCTGATGCGCTGGGCAAGGCAAGCATCACCCAGCTGCCCGCCCCTTCAGCCAAATACCCCCTTGGTGAAAAGCTCGTTTATAAGATCAACTGGTGGGGAATGGAGATCGGCACCGGCGTCATCGAGCTCAATGAAGACGGCGCTCAGGATCAAAACGGCCAGCTCATGTACCGTATCGACGCGGCCGCGCAGGACAACAGTTATTTGCACGGGATCTTTCCCGTGGAAGATACTTTTGGATCCCGTATGGCGCCCGAAGGCCACAGTCTTTCCTTTATAAGAGATGTCAAAGAAGGGAAGTACCGCGCCAATGAGATCACCGATTTTGATTATGCTCAAAATACGGCGGAGCGGCGCTCATTGACCGACGGTTCCGTGAAGCAGTCGGAGGTCTCGGGCCCCATTCACGACGTGCTGACCGCTTTTTATTGGGCGCGGCGTCAGCCGATACAAGTCGGCGAAACCGCGTACACGACTATTTTTCTCAAAGAAAAAATCTGGGAAGTGGGATTCAAGGCCAAGGAAATAAAATCGTTTAGTCTGCCGGGCCAGGCGAGCCGTGATGTCGTGGTGCTCGTGCCCGAGGTACGGCTCAACGGCAAGCCCGCCAATCGCGCCAAGGCTAAGATCTACGCAACGGCCGATGAGCGGCGCATCCCGCTCATGATCCGTCTCGACACGCCGTACGGTCCGGTCACGGGGGTGCTTCAAAACGCGATCTGACTTATAATGACCCGTGCCTAAAATTGTGATGAAAAAAATTAAGTTCGGATCTCAGGGGCTGGAAGTTTCGCGCATCGGGCTGGGCTGCATGGGCATGAGCTTTGCATATGGTCAGGCGGATCAGGCGGAGTCGGTGCGCGTGCTGGAACGTTCGCTCGAACTGGGCATGGACCACTGGGACACGGCCGAGATTTACGGCCCATTCAAAAATGAAGAATTGATCGGCCGCTTCTTTGCCGCCGCGCCGGGCCGGCGGAAGCGGGTGACGCTCGCGACCAAGTTTGCATGGCGGTTTTCGCCCGAGGGTGAGCGGGTCGGTCTCGACGGCGGTCGTGATAATCTGCGGCGTGCCGTGGAGGGTTCTCTCAAGCGCCTGGGCACCGATCATGTCGAGCTCTTGTATCTTCACCGCAAGGATCCCGCGACACCGATCGAAGAAACGGTCGGCGCGATGTCGGAGCTTGTCAGGGAAGGCAAGGTTCGTTTCTTGGGCCTTTCCGAAGTCGGCGCCGAGACCATTCGCCGCGCGCACGCGGTGCATCCGATCTCCGCGCTGCAGAGCGAGTACTCGCTTTGGGAGACGCCGCTCAAAGAAAAAATCCTTCCGACTTTAAGAGCGCTCGGCATCGGCCTCGTCGCGTACAGTCCTTTTGGCCGGGGATTCCTCACGGGCAAAATTAAGCCTGCCGAGGAAATGGGCAGAGACGACATCCGCCGAACGTTTCCGCGTTTTCAAAAAGAACACGCGCCGGCCAATCAGCGGCTCGTCGACGCGATCAAAGATTTTGCCGCTTCAAAGAACGCTTCCGCCGCGCAGATCTGTATCGCGTGGCTGCTCGCGCAAGGCGAGGATATCACCACGATACCCGGAACCACGCGCGTCAATCATCTGGATGAGGATGCCGCGGCGGTGAATATCAAACTCACGGAGCCGGACATGCGAATGATCGACCGGATCATGCTCGATCATCCGTTGAGCGGCGCTCGGCTGCCCGAAGGCATGCTCAAGCTGATCAACACGGAATGAAGAGTATTCTCGTTCTGTGCACCGGAAACTCCTGCCGGTCGCAGATGGCGGAAGGAGTGCTCAAGTTTTATGGCGCCGGCCGTGTCGAAGCGGAGTCGGCCGGATCGGAGCCGTCACGCGTCAATCCGATCGCGATTAGAGTCATGCAAGAGATCGGTATCGATATCTCGGCCCACCGGTCCAAGCATCTGAAGGAATTTGCCGGCAGGGACTTTGATCTGGTTATCACGGTCTGCGATAACGCCGACCGAAGCTGCCCAAATTTCCCGGCCAAAACGCAACGGCTGCATTGGCCGTTTCCCGATCCCCCGCACGGGAAGGGTGAAACAGAGGCTGTTTTGGATGAATTCAGAAGGGTGCGGGATGCGATTTTGGAGCGCTTCAAAACCCTCGCCGAGTCCTTGTAGATAGAGCAAATATAATGCTATCCGTATGTATTTAAATGGGATAGAGAAATTAAATAACTCATATCGCCTCAACAAGGCTTTCACACCCCCCGCGCCCTTCGGGGGGTTTAATTTTGCCGAAATATGTTCGTAACATACGGCAGTAAACTTGTATTTCGTATCTTTCTCCCAAAGGCCGACCAAGTTTGCCTAGGAAAGCGGCCCGAATTTTTCGGGCAAAATGACATGATTCGCAGTAGGATAGCTGGCGGCAAACCGGCGCCCACCGCACCCGTTTGAAATTTTTCAATCACAACAACAGTGGAGAGCAGTATGACTACACTACAGGAAGCGAAAAACATCATGCAGACCAATGGAAGCGG
>JAGOUK010000031.1 GCA_018061225.1 Candidatus Omnitrophota bacterium
GATCTGGATCACCGATACGATGAGCAGCACGACACCGAAGACGACGCCCATGGCGCCGGCCGCTTCGGCTACGCCTGCGCCATGGGCGTCGTCTTCGGTGTCGTGCTGCTCATCGTATCGGTGATCCAGATCCGCGTTTCCAAATCGATGAAGCAGGCCTGATATGAGCATGACGATGGAAAAAGCCAAGAACCTTTCGATGAGCGCATTGATCCACTCGCTGCTCATCGGCGTGAGCGTGCTGTGCGTGTTTCCGCTTTTGTGGGCTTTTTCATCCAGTCTCAAGACTCAGGCGACTGTTTTTTCTGATATGTCGCTCATCCCCAAGGATCCGCACTGGAGCAATTACATCGACGCCTGGACCAAGGGCGACTTCGGCCTCTACTTCATGAACAGCGTTTTTTACACCACGGTTGTCGTGATCGGCGTCATCCTGATTTCTTCGCTCGCGGCGTACGCCTTCTCACGCTTCGAATTCCCGGGCAAAAACTTTTTGTTTTATATGCTGATCGCGACCATGATGATTCCGATCCCCGGGACCATCATTCCGCTCTACGTGCTGCTGGTGAAGCTCGGCCTGGCCAATACGGCGATCGGCTACATCCTCCCGCAGATCAACGGGGGGTTGGCGCTCGGGATTTTTCTCATGAAGACTTTCTTTGATGATCTGCCGAAAGAACTCGAAGAGTCCGCCCGCATTGACGGCTGCGGACGCCTGCGCGTGTACGCTTACATCGCGCTGCCGCTGGCCAAGCCGGCTATCGCGGTGCTCGCCATTTTTAACGTGCTGAACGTCTGGAACGAATACCTGTTGGCGATGCTGGTGCTGTCCGATAAGCACCTGATGCCGCTGCAGCGCGGCCTTATGGTGTTCCAGGGCGCGCATATCACCGAGTACCCGCTGCTCATGGCGGGCATTTGCATCACGATCGCGCCGGTCATTCTGCTCTATCTCGCCCTCCAGAAGTACATCATCAAGGGCATCACGGCCGGCGCAGTGAAAGGATAGTTTTTATGAAAAAATCATTTTTACACCTTTTCTTATTGCTGGCCGTGCCGCTGACCGCCGTCCTTGCGCATGCGGATGAATCGGCTCCGTCCGGTACGCTTGTAAGAAATATTCACGGCGACGAGATGGAATTGACCTTCGAACTTTTTGACCCCGGCACCGAAGACATCATTCAATACCGCAAATATGGAACCTTCATCGGACTCGGCACCGGCGATTACCAATACAAGATCACCGACCGCAAAGGCCTGGGCGCCGCCGTCGGCATCGGTGTTTATCCTTCGACCAGCGTTTATAAGGATCCCGCGTTCCAGAAGCTCACCGCCGCCGGCAAACTCCGCGGAGTGCACTGGGACTTCACCAATATCAACGATGTTCAACTTTCTTTCTATAAATGGGCGACCGCGGCCGAGACGCCTGGCGTGAAGCAATACTTCACGGCGATGGCGTTAGAAAAAGCCGGCTTCACGCTGCAGGCGATCAAGGCCTATCACGCGGTGGTGGTGCATTTTCCGAAACAGGTGGGTTGGACGGTGTGGCACACGCCGATTTATTACGCGCAGCGGGCGATGGACAAGATCGAATTTTTGACCCGTACGCATCCAGAATTGGGTCTTCGCTACATCAACTACAAGTTCCGCGTGAAGAATGGGGATGACCTGGATATTTCTAACGATGAATACCAGGTGCTCCACCCCGGCTTCTTCAAGCGCGAGACCAACCCGCTCAAGATCAACCCACCCGCGGTGGATGTGAGCGGCATGAAGGTGATTAAGTCTGTCGGCGGTGACCATGTTCAGCTGGTCAAGCTGCAGAACGGCCACTGGCAGATGCGGGTCGACGGCCAACCCTTTATGATTCGCGCCATCGCCTATGAGCCCACACCGGTCGGTCAGTCGACGCACGATGGCTCACGAACGGATTGGATGCAGGCGGACCTCAACACCAACGGCAAGTACGACGGCCCCTACGATTCCTGGGTCGACAAGAACCAGAACAATTTGCAGGATTCGGACGAACCCGTTATCGGCGACTTTGAGCTGATGCGGCAGATGGGAATCAACGCGCTCCGCCATTATCACGGCGCTTCCAACAAGCAGCTGCTCCGCGATCTCTATAACAATTACGGCATCATGGCCGTGGTCGGAAACCTGATGGGGATGTACGCGGTGGGTTCCGGAGCCGACTGGTACGAAGGTACGGACTTCACAAATCCCGAACACCGTGAGGCGATGCGCAAGAGTATCCGTGAGATGGTCATGGAACACAAAGACGAGCCGTATCTCTTGATGTGGGTTTTGTCCAATGAGGGCAATTACGGCATCACTGGCGACAAAAACAAACCAACGATGCTCGAGCGCCTGGGGCTTGGTTCTAAAGGTAAAGAACAGAACGAAGAGATGTATTCCTTTGCCAATGAAATGGCCGTCATGATCAAAGAGCTGGACCCGAATCATCCCGTGGCATTTTCGAACGGAGAAGTTATCTTTATTCAAAAATGGAAGCGGCTGATGCCTAAGATCGACATCTTCGGCTGCAATATTTACCGCGGCAAGGACGGCTTTGGTAAGAGCTTTTGGCAGAGCGTTAAACGCTACGTCGGCAAACCGATTTTTATCACTGAGTACGGCTGCCCATCTTTCCATAATCAAAAGTCACCGGAAGAAGCCGAAGTGCTTCAGTCCGAATACTTGACCGGAAACTGGAAAGACATTTGGTACAACCGCGCAGGATCCGGCATGGGCAACGCACTGGGCGGGACCTTATTCCAGTACGTGGACGAGTGGTGGAAGGCGGGCCCGCCCCCTGAGTTTGATGCGTTCCAGCAAGATACCGTGGGCGACTTCAAGGCAGACTTTCCGGATGGTTGGATGCATGAGGAATGGTTGGGAATCACCAGCCAGGGCGACGGCTCCAAGAGCCCGTATCTGAGACATTTGCGTAAAAGTTATTTTGATTTAAAACAGCTCTGGTCACAAGAAAAAGGAGAATAGAACATGAAGTTTCGTATGACCCCCAAAGCAGCAGCCTCGCTGGCAGTGTTTGCCGCGGTGCTTGGTTTGGCTTCGCTCGGTCTGGCGGAAGGTGATTTTAAGCCCTTCTCCGTCTACTCGGACGAAAGCGCTCCGGACAACCATTTTGCCGCCACGGGATGGATGGGCGACTATGCCGACATCACGGTGGACGGCGCGTTCACGGTTGATCCGCATGCGGGTTCGACCAGCATCAAGATCACATATTCCAAGATGGCTTCTCAGGGGGCTGGCTGGACTGGAGTGTACTGGCAGGAGCCGGGCAATAACTGGGGCAACCGCCCCGGCGGTTTTGATCTGACCGGCGCATCCAAGCTCACCTTCTGGGCTAGGGGCGATAAGGGCGGAGAGACCATCAAGGAATTCAAGGTCGGCGGCATCAAGGGGCAGTACCCTGATTCGACCACAGCCGGCATCGGACCCGTTATCTTGACGCAGGAATGGAAGCAGTACACCATTGACCTCACCGGCAAGGACCTGACCAACATCATCGGCGGATTCTGCTGGGCCACGAGTCTGGACAAGAACCCTGACGGAGCCGTATTCTATCTGGACGATATTCGCTACGAGTGATCGGTTCTATCAATTAAGGAGTGAACATGAAAAATTTATTCAAAATGACAGCATGCCTAGCGGTCGCGTTGACCGTTGCCGGATGCGGTCAGCAAAAACCCCAGTCCAGCTTCAAGGTCGAAAATGCCGCGCCAGAACAGGCCGTCAAGTCGACTGCCAAGAATATGTCTGATGATATGGCCCGCGCCTTGGAAGTCGACATGGGCGGGACTTATAACGAGGGCTCGGTAGCGGCGCCTTCTCAGCAGGGTCCGGCTGTTGAGAATGGAGTGTTTAGGCCTTTCCCGATCTACACGGATGACAGCTCACCTGACAATCATTACTTTCCGTCGGGCTGGATGGGCGACTATGCGGATGTATCGTTCGAAAGCGCGTATCTCCAGAACCCTCATTCAGGCAGCACCTCAATCCGCATCGCCTACAGCAATAAGGCCACTCAGGGTGCCCGCTGGACCGGCATCTACTGGCAGAATCCGGCGAACAACTGGGGCAATCGTCCCGGCGGTTACGACCTGACCGGCGCCACAAAGCTCACCTTCTGGGCTCGCGGTGATAAGGGCGGGGAGCGCCTGGAAGAGTTCAAGATGGGCGGCATGACCGGCGAGTACTCCGACTCGGATCTGGCCGGCATTGGCCCCTTGGTCCTGACTCAGGAATGGAAGCAGTACACCATTGATTTGGATGGCAAGGACCTCTCCTCCATCACAGGCGGCTTTGCGTGGGCGGCCAATATCGACAACAACCCTGACGGAATGACCTTCTACTTGGACGATATCCGGTACGAGTCATAACCGATCGGGTTTGAAAAAAACTCAAAAATAACAGCTGGCGGTTCTCCTCAAAATTTGGCACAATAGGGGGCTCCAGCTGTTATTTTTGTCTAATCTGCTACTCGAAATCAGGAAGCATTTTTATGGCCGACACAGGCGAAAAAAAGAACAATTCTAAGGGCATCCTCTTCATTATTTTTTCGGCTCTGGCGCTGGTTGGCGGCGGGGCATACCTGTGGCACTTGAGTTCGGCCGGTCAGATGCCTTCCTTGAGCATTCAGCGATACGGCGATGGCGGCTACATGTTCAAAATTGACGATAAACCCTTTCTGGTCAAGGGCTTCTGCTACAATCCGATTCCCGTCGGCAAAGACTTTGAATATGACTTCTGGGCGGATCCCGGCAAGCCCTGGCTCACTGACGGCAAGCTCATGAAAGAAGCCGGCGTCAACGCCGTCCGCATTTATCGCACGGGCAAACACCCCAATCTTACGAAGCAGGGTATCAGCGACCTCTACACCAAATTTGGCATCCGCACCTTTGTCGGTCACTATCTAGGCTTTTGGGACTGGCCCCCCGCCAATTACGCCAACGGCGCCTATCAGAAGAAGATGACCGAAGACGTGCTCACCATGGTTCGGACCTACAAGGATGAGCCGGGCATCATCGGCTGGATTCTCGGTAATGAGAACAACTACAGCTTTGACCGCAATCTCCGCAACTTCTCCACCGATGAGATCGATAAGCTCGGCGATCCCGAAAAAATGTGGGAAGCCCGCGCGCGCATCTATTACCGGTTTGTGAATGATATCGCGGTAGAAATCCGTAAGATTGACACCTCGCGTCCCATCGTTATGGGTCTCGGTGAGATCAAGAGCCTTCACTTTGCAGCCCAAGAAACGCCCAATGTTGACGTTTTGGGCGTCATCGCGTACCGCGGCGCCAGCTTCGGTAATCTCTTCCGTCAGATCCAACAAACTTATGACAAACCCGTGCTTATGATCGAGTTTGGCGCGGACCGCTTCAACGCTTACACCCGCGAAGAAGACCAGATGTCACAGTCGCGTTTTGTGGAATTGCAGTGGAAAGATATCGAGCGTAATTCGGTGGTCAAGACCGGCAGCGGCAATGCCATCGGCGGACTGGTGTTCGAGTGGTCCGACGAATGGTGGAAGGGCAATGAAGCGCTCGCGCACACTTGGTCCATTCATGATCAGTCCGCTCAGTGGTCTCATTCTGCCTACTACTATGATTATGAAGCCCCCGGCCGTATGAACATCAATGAAGAATGGTGGGGCGTTGTATCTCTCACGCCGCGTCCTGAGGAAATGCAAAACGGCGTCGATAAGCGTACGACGACCCGCGCGTATGACGTGCTCAAGTCGCTTTGGACCAAGGGGCAGATCAGTGTGGTGACGGACACCGGAGCCAAAGAACTTAAAGTTACGGCACCCTCAGCGCTGACCGTTCCGAGTTCTGAAGCGGCCAAGATCACTATTCCCGCCGCGACTCCCGCGCCCGAACCCGCACCGGCGCCGATCACTTTGAAGACCGCGGCCAGCTCCGAAACCCTGCCCGCCGCGGCATCTTCGGTTCCGGCATCCGGTTTGGTTCTCGTGCCCAATACCGCCGGAGGTTACACCTGGTCCTTGAATGGCGAGCCCTTCTGGGCCAAAGGTGTGGCATACAGCTCAAGCCCGTCAGGTTCTTCCAATCCGGCCGGAGCGGGAAGCGCGGACTCATCCAACGCGGTATCTTTTTGGTCTAATCCTGACCGTCCCTGGCTTAAGGACGCTGTTCTGATCAAGGGCGCGGGAGCTAACTCCGTGCGCTTTTATGCGGATGGCTCGGATATTGAAGGATCAGTCAGCGCGGCCCAGGATTTTTACTCCCAAGGGATTTACACCTTCCTCGGACATGATCTTGGCTTCTGGTCTCAGCCGCTCGCGGATTACCGTGATGAGGCAGTGCGCTCCACGATCACCAAGTCTGTGCTAGAGATGGTTGAAGCGGGTAAGAACGAGGCCGGCATTTTGGGCTGGATCCTCGGCAACGAAAACAATGTTCCCTTTGAGGGAGGCGTCTCGCCCGACAAAACAGCTCAGGCCGAAGCTTATTTTTCGTTCGTCAATGAATTGGCAGAAAAAATTAAGGCGATCGATCCCGCGCGCCCTGTGATCATGGGTGTCAGCGAAACGCAGTACCTCGAACAAATCGCCAAACTCACTCCCGATGTGGATGTGATCGGTCTCATCAGTTACCGCGGCGAGGGCTTTGAAGGACTCCTGGGCGACTACGCCAAGAAGACAGCAAAACCTGTGATCGCGCTTCAGTACGGCGCGGACAGCTATAACGCCGCCGCGAATGCCCCCGACGAGGCCGCGCAAGCCACTTATCTCCGCTCTCTTTGGACCGACCTGCGCCAGAACACGACGATGGAAAAAGCTTCCGGTGCCGCGCTGGGCGGCTTCTTGTACGAATGGGTCGATCAATGGTGGCGTGCCGACGTGAATCAGCCGTCGACTTGGAGAATGCAGGACACGACCGCTCAATGGTCCAGCGCCTCTTACAAGTATGACTATGCCGCCCCCTCTAATCTCAACGTGAACGAAGAGTGGTTCGGTCTTAACAAGTGGGTTTCTAATCCCGCGAATCCCTCTCAATTTAATATGGTTCCCAAGCAGGCGCTTGCGGGCTTGACACCGCTTCTGAGGAAGCCCGGGATGTTGTCTCCCGAAACGCTAGGCTTCCGTATCGAAGGGCCATCAACCGCCCCGCGCGCGGCCGCTGCCATCCCAATGGCCGCTCCCTCAAACGCGGTTCACTCACCGCTGATCAAGATCGTGCGCAATGCTGCCGGCGGAGCCAATCTCGCGGCGGGCGGCGAAGCTGTTTGGGTTCGCGGTGTCGTGTACGAGCCGACTCCCATCGGCCAAGGCCCCGTGTATGATTACCTTGCAGACACGACCAGCCCCTGGAATAACGATGGCAAGCTGATGGCCGAAGCGGGGATCAACTCCGTGATCACGCATGTCAGCGCGAACAATATTCCCGGTGCGCAGTCCGTTGCAGATGATCTGCTTAAGAATTACAAGATTTGGACTTTCGCGGCCTTGGATCCGGCTTTGTGGACTTCCGGGTCCGCGCCGGATTACGCTGACCCCGCCACCCGTGAGCGGATCACCGCCAACGTGCTTGCGTCAGTCAAGGGTCTTGAGGGATCCGACGGGGTCGCCGCTTGGATTATTTCGAACCCTCAGGGATTTTTGAAGGGTGATGAGCCGATGAGTCAGTCGTTTTGGGAATCGTATTACGGATTCTTGAATGAACTCACGCAGAAGATCAAGGCCGAAGATCCTTCCAGACCCGTTGTCGTTGAGGTTGCAGGAACCGATAAGTTCAAATGGGTGTCCGGTCTTTTGCCGGATGCGGACGCGATCGGTGTGTATGGCAAAGACGGCGCCTGGGGTTGGAAGAAGACCTTTGATCAGATCCGCAAGGATGTCAATAAACCCGTTCTAGTGCTGGCATATGGCGCTGACAGTTACGACATGTCCGCTTCCAAAGCCGATGAGGATGCTCAGGCCTGGATGATCGAATCCCAGTGGCGGGCGCTCGATCCCCAGACGACACGGCTCAACGATGCCGGTCAGGCTCTCGGAGGCTTTGTGTATGAGTGGTCGGATTCTTGGTGGGCGGCAGATCCTGCTTCACCGTCAACCTGGACGGTTCAGGACACTTCAGCGCAGAGCTCAAGCGCCGCTTACCCGGCTGATTTTGTGTCCGCCGACCAGATGAACGTCAACGAGGAATGGTTCGGGATCATGAAGCTTCGTCCCGCGGCACCTGGCACCGCGGCGCCTGTTTTGGCGCCCAAAAAGGTCTACGAGACTCTCAGGCAGATGTGGACCGGTCCCTCGGATGTCTGTCTCGGCAAAAGTTGATTCGGCCGGCGATTTTTAATATCCTATAGCGACAATTTTCCCGCTAACACGAAGTAAGGAAGTGAAGTATATGGGCTCCATTCGTACCGCGATTTTTGGCGTCGGCAACTGCGCAAGCTCTCTCGTCCAGGGACGTTTCTACTATTCTGACCGCAAGGCCAATGTGCCCGGACTCATCACCAAGAATCTCGGCGGCTACTATGCCGCGGACATCGAATACGTTGCCGCGTTTGATATCGACCGCCGCAAGGTAGGGTTAGATCTCTCCAAGGCTATTTTTTCTCCCCCCAATTGCACGACCATCTTCCAGTCCAAAATCCCCAATATGAAATGTGTCGTGGAGCAGGGGTATATCATCGACTCTATCGCGGCGCACAATCAGGACTTTAGCGAGCATCAGCGCTTTGAGCCGCTCAAGAACCGTGATGCTTCTCAGGCTGAGGCCAAAGCCCGTATCGTTAAGACGCTCAAGGCTAAGAATGTTGAAGTCGTCGTGAACTACCTTCCGGTCGGCAGCGAGCTCAATGTCCGGTTCTACGCGCAGTGCGCGCTTGAAGCCGGTTGCGCGTTCGTCAACGCGGTTCCTGTGTTTGTCTCCAAAATTATGGGCGAAGAGTTTAAGCGCAAGGGACTTCCCATTCTAGGGGATGACATCAAGTCCCAGGTCGGAGCAACCATTGTCCACCGCGTGCTTGCCAAGCTGTTTGAAGACCGCGGTCAGTCGATTAAGCGCACGTATCAGCTCAATGTCGGCGGCAATACCGACTTCATGAACATGCTCGACCGCAACCGCTTAGAGTCCAAGAAAATCTCCAAGACCCAGGCCGTTACGAGCCAGCTCAACGGCACCTGCCCGCCCAAGGATGATGTGCACGTGGGCCCGAGCGACTTTGTGCCATGGCTCAACGACAACAAGCTCTGCTTTATCCGAATCGAAGCCGAGCAGTTTGGCGGGGTGCCGATGAATCTTGAGCTTCGACTTTCTGTCGAGGATTCTCCCAATTCTGCCGGTGTTATCACAGACGCCATTCGTGCTGCTAAGGTCGCTCTGGACCGCAAGTTGGCCGGACCCATCATCGAAGCCTCGGCCTATTTGTTCAAGTCGCCGGTGCGCCAGTTTGATGACTCCGTGGCCCGCCAGATGCTCTTGGACTACGGGGCCACGCCCGCCGTGCGGGTGACGCTGAAGAACGCGCCGGCCAAAAATGGCGCCCGCTCGAAGCGTTCTCTCGCCGCCGCACGCTAGCCCGCTTGCCTAAGCACAAATTCACCCTCCTGTCCTGGAACGTCAACGGGATCCGATCCGCCGAGAAAAAAGGCTTTTTGACCTGGATCAACGCGGTCGGCGCGGATCTGATCTGCGTCCAGGAGACCAAAGCTCATCCCGAGCAGCTCACCCCCGCTCTCCGGAATCCGGAAGGGTTTTTTACGTCCTGGGCCTCCGCGAACCGCAAGGGGTATAGCGGTGTCGCGACTTTTTCTAAGCGTCAGCCGGTGCAAACCATTGTGGGATGCGGCGCTGAAGAGTTCGACCTTGAGGGAAGGGTGATACAGACCGACTTTGAGGAGTTCACCCACTTTAATATTTACTTTCCAAACGGACAACGGGACGAGACTCGGCTGCAGTACAAGCTCAAATTTTATGAGCACATTCTGGATGTGTTTGAGGGGCTGAGGCGTAAGGGGCGCAAGGTCGTGATCGCGGGAGATGTGAACACGGCTCATCAGGAGATTGACCTGGCTCGCCCCAAAGAGAACTCTGGTACGTCCGGCTTCTTGC
>JAGOUK010000032.1 GCA_018061225.1 Candidatus Omnitrophota bacterium
GATCCCAAAGCCGCCGCCGAAGCGATCCTCAAGGAAATGTCCGGAAAATAATCCGGCAATATAAAAGGATGATCCCCTCAACCATGACACCCTTTGACGTCCAAAAAACCGCGGTCCAAAAAGAAGCGCTGCTCACCGAAGGACATTTTTTGCTCTCCAGCGGCCTGCACTCCGACACCTACTTCCAATGCGCCAAAATCCTGCAGTGGCCGGACGCGGCGACCGAATGCGGCCGCGCGCTGGCGGCCCTCTTGCCGAAGGACCGCATCGATGCGGTGGTGTCGCCGGCCATGGGCGGACTTTTTATCGGACATGAGGTCGCGCGCGCTCTGGGCGTCCGGCATATCTTCGTCGAGCGGGTGGACAATGTTTTTCAGATGAAGCGCGGATTTGAAGTGAAGCAAGGTGAGCGGCTCGCCGTTATCGAGGACGTGGTGACCACGGCAAAGTCGACGGCAGAAGTGATCGCGTTCCTTAGGGCTGACGGCCGCGGCGAAGTCACGGCGGTCGGTTCGATCGCCAACCGCGTGGAAGATTCCCGGATGGGAGAGGTCGCCCAAAAGCTCGGAGGCCTGGAACCCAAGTATTTGCTCAAGGTATCAGCGAAGGCTTATGATGCTAAGGATTGTCCGATGTGCCGTGAAGGAAAAAAACCTTTAGTCAAACCAGGGAGCCGCAAAATATGAAAACCCCATTCTTCAGATCTTTCGGATCGGCGCTCATCGGAATCGTTCTCTTTGGCGGAACCGCCTGCGCGCAGCAGCAGGACGCGCAGGACCCATGGGGGCAGAACGGAACCAGCACCACCAACAGCCCGACCGTTTCGAGCGTGTATGTGCCGGTGAATTCCACGGCGCCCGGCACTCAGGCGCCGGTTTATCAGATCACGCCGCAACAGCGCGAGCAGCTTAAGGTCACGATGGCGCAGACGGCTCAACAGGTGGGACAAGCCGCAAAGGACTTCAAAGAATTTTATGCCGAGATGCAAAAGGCATTTCAGGAATCCGGAATTGCCGAGGAGATCGATAAGCTGAATCTTCAGAGCGGCGCCACGGCTAAGGTCCTGTCGGTTGAGGACTCGGCGGGATTCGGCGCCACGGACGTGAAGGTGGAGCCCACGAACATGATCGTGACCATCGACCTTCCCGGCGTGGAGAAGAAGAATGTCTCCGTCGCGTTGGCCGAAGCGTCGCAGCTTAAGGTGCGGGTGGACCGTGGAGAAGCGAAGGACGCCGATGGATATTCGCTGGCCGAACGCTTCCGCGGCAAATATGAAAAAACCATTCAGCTGCCCTACAAGGCCAAGAACACCAGCTTCAAAGCCGAGCTCAAGAACGGCGTGCTCACGGTCAATATTCCCAAAGAAAAGACCGCCGTTCCCAGCGAAATTCCCATTCAAATCAATTAATTCCGCTAGGCGCGGGCAGTCCTAAATAATTAGACACCGCCTTTAAAAAACAAGCTCTATCGGGCATACTTCGATAAGTGTTGAAGTATGCCTTTTGACTGGGGAGCCCTATAAATTATTTATATGAGATTTAGTGTTATGCGCAGAATGATTGCGTTGACGGTCGCTTTGGGCCTGATGGCACCGGATGCGGCCCTGGCTCTGCCTGTGTCGGCCGTTAAGGCCGCCGATCGGGGCGACTCAAGTCAAAGCGTATCGGCACTGCCGCTGCGCCTCAACCTGCCTGTGTCCGCCGGGTGGATTGATGCCGCTTACAGCGCGCCCACATCGGGAGGTATCCCAGCCCCGCTCATCGTTCTGCTTCAGGACGCGCACACCAACGCTTCCGCTCAATTTAATGCCGCGCGCGTGATCGATCTCGTGCTCGAATCAGCCGGGACCGATCTGGTCCTGATGGAAGCCGGTCAGGGCGATATCGGCTTGGAAGCTTTTCTTTCGTACGGCACACCGCGTACCCGGGCCGGAGCTGCCGCGCCGCTCGTGCGCAAAGGCCTTCTGCAGGGCGCCGAATATCTCCAATTGTCTTCCTCCAAAAAGATCCGTCTTCAAGGCGTCGAAAATCGCGCCGCCTACGAGCGCGCGCTGGACCGGTACCGCGAAGTGGTTCGCCGAAGGCCGGCGGCGCTCACGGCGATTGCGCGGATGGAACGGACCTTGCGAATACTTGGCCCCGAGGCCTTTGGACCCGCGGTTATCGAAGCTTGGCAAAAGCGCAACGCATACAGGGATGGGTCGGTGGGTGCGGTTGAATACGCGGAATATCTATTGGAGATGCAAACTCCTGGCGGACAAAATGATGTTTTATATCCGAATCTAAAGACATTGTCGAAGCTCAAGGCTAAGGAGTCTCAGATTGACTTCGCTGCCGCTTCAGCCGCGCTAACCAAGCTTCTGCATGAAGAGGGCGTCATGGCTGAGGAAGAAGCGGCGGCCGCACCAATGAAAATGGCGCACAATATTGTTCCGGATGCTTTGTCTGCGCGGGCGGCTGAGGCGCTTACGGCGGGCGGCTCAGGATTGAGTCCCGAGGAGCTTGGGGATCTCAATAGCTATTTGGAATACCGGCGGGTTTGCCGAAGCCTTGATGTGGCAGAGCTTGGGGCCGAGACTTCGCGGGCCGAAGCGGAGTTGATGCGCCGGCTCACGGCCGACGACGAGGATGCAAGCCGCTGGGCTTGGTGCGCCGAACAGTTGGAGCGGCTGCGGGCGTTGGTCATGCTGGAAATCACTTCCGGACAAGAGGGAATTGGCCGACAGGCTCCTCAGCACGAAGCGAGCCGACAAATCGCGGCCATTCTGAACCGCCGAATCCTGGACCTGGGACGCTTCGAGGAAGCGGTCATTTTTGATGATGCGGAACTCAATCAAACGGTACGGCTGGCGGAGGACTTCTATGATTTGGCGGCAGTCCGTGACGAGTTTTTTGTGGGGCGGGCTCTCCGTTCGATGAAGCAGCGCGGAGGCAAAGCGGCTGTGTTGGTCGCCGGAGGCTATCACGCGCCGCACTTGCGGCGGATGCTGCGTGACAAAGGAATATCGTACGTTTCAATTATTCCGCGTGTCGAACATGAGACAGATCATTCCCGGTACGAACGTCTTTTGACCGCGTCCGCGACGATCGCTCTATATACGGCGGGATCTCGCTCCGCCGCATCCAGAGAGGCGCAGCGTGCGCTCGGTGAAGCCATGAGAGGATTGCCAAATGCCGCCCGGCTGGCACAAAGCGCGTCGGGTCAGGAATCCCGACAGCCCTCCCAGCCGGAGTACGAGCGAAGGACATTTTGGTCAGAATTAGGCGCGATCCTTCTCAATCGGCTGCGCTTCGAGCGGGCAATCGTCCGGCACCGGTTCGGGCGTATTGGATTACCGGAACTTTTGGATCACTCGTACGAATACCATTTAAATTCCGGTTTTTTAAAACCAGACGCGCCGGGCGCCGGGCCCCTGATTCAGATGGGCGGATACCTGTATTCGCTGTTGGACTTAAGGGCCAAAAAAGCAGGCGCAACGGGTTTTGCGGGAAACACGCCGCTTCAGAAAAGACTGTCCCATCTTAAAACACAATGGCGTAAGCGGACCCTGGGGTTCCGCAAAGCCGTTGCTTGGGTGAAGGGGGAGCACCACCAGGACAATTGCCGGTTGTGCCGATTGAATCTGCCGCCGACGCAGCGTCCCTTTAGATATGGGCGGAGTTGGATTTCGCCAAATCCTTTCCCCTACTTTGAGACAAAGTATAAACATTTTGTGGTGCATCTGGGGGAGCATAGGGCTTTGAGGGAGCCCGAGATCGGAATGCGTCCCAACGCCAGGGCTGAGGCCGGAGCGGACTTGGAGGAGGCGCTTCGGACCGCCCATACCATGCATCGGCCGTCTCAGGATCGCCCTTGGACGGTGCTGATCAATCATCGGGATGTGGGCGCGTCCATTAAGGAACACCACCATTTTCACCTCATCAATATTGAGTTGCCGGTCTTCAATCGCAGTCAATTTGAGCTTGAGAATATTCAGCCTGAGAGCGGCACCAATGCCGGAGTTTCCCGGCTGAAGCGGTATCCAAGCCGCCCCGTAATCCTTCACTCGAATGATTTGCATAAGGTGTCGTTGACAGCCATGGCCTTTGCCCGGGAGTTTGAGGAGAACGGCATTCCGGCAGCATTCGCGATCCAGTGGTCGCCCGAGCGTGGGTATGAGGCGGCGGTTCTAGCCTACCGGGCCAAAGAACAGCGCGCCCATGAGATTGGCACGCCGCAGGCAGCCGGCGCGGCGATTCTCGTGAGGCACTCCGATCAACCCAAGGATTGGGCGGGCGCGCCGGCTAATGAAGGGGCCGAAGTGCAGCCCTGGGAGATGGAAACGCCGACGAGTGAAGAAGAATTGGAAACAATAATCCGCACGCGTGTCTTGTTGGATGCGGAAGGGGTCGACAGCATTGTTGAGCGAGTGTTGGGGCAATTGACCCATTCAGACCCGTCCAAGATAGACCCAAATAATGCTCAGGACCCAGCAGGCGCAAGAATGGCAGATGTTCTTGCCGACGCCGCGCTTAAAAAACTTATCGAAAATACCGCCGCACCTGTCATAGCTCCGGATTCGACCCAGGCAGCATCTGAAGCGGTCTTGGGCGCATGGGCCGCTAAAGTCAAAGAGGCCTACCGTGATTACCGGGACACATTATGGGCGAACAGAGAATGGACGGATGATCAGGCGCAGTCCGTTATTTCCGCGAAATATAGCGAAGGCGTTCGGCATATCGTGCGAGTCATGGCAGAAGCGGCGCTTCAACACGCGGCAATCGGCGCAAGCGGCGAAGAAACGAGACTCCTTCAAAATAACACCGCGCTTGCCGTTACCGGAAGCGTCGCGCTGGCTGAGATGCGCCTGGCGTCGGATGTGGATGTGTTTTGGATTTTTCCAGAAGAAGCCGTGATTGAGGGTGGTGATGAAGAGTCGTTAACTTTACGACCGGCCTTCTCCCAGCTTCAGCAATTTTACGCGGATATGCACCGAAAAGTATTTGGGTCTGCCAGCCCGCCTTCAGTCGGCCATCAGCTCAAGAGTGAGCAGCGTCAAGTTGTGGAAGCCTTCGCCAGCCGCGTAGAGCTTAAGGATGACGGCGAACACGCTCGAATGCAGGCCCTGAGCGAACGGATCGGCAAGATGATGGATGCTCAGTTTGTGGCGGGGTCTCCAAAGGCTTTCGATGCCATCCGTAAGGAATTTTATAATCAAGTGGACCAGTCGCCCTCAGGAGGCGTCGAGGATTCGAATGCACGGGGCATGATCCGCCAGATGATACTTTTGCGGGATATGGAGTATCGAAAAAAATATAAATCATTAACGGGCACATCGTTGATCAAGAGAGGTATTGGGGGAATCGCCGAATGGCGCTTGCATCGATACCTTCTCCAGTTGGCCGATCGTCGCGTTGCTAAACAACCGCTTTCCAGCCGCATCAGACACTGGTACAGGTTATGGAAAAAGAAAGATGCTCCAGTTCAAAGAGCGGCCTGGAGACTAGCTGCGCTGAGAGACCAGCAAAGCGATGCAAATTTTTTTGACAATCTCACAGACGCGGCCCGTGTTCAATATTTAAAGGACGCGACGCTGGTCTTTGAATCGAATGCTGTTTTGATGGAGAGTCTTTGGGATTCTGTCCGCTACAAGTATCAGGTGAAGCCGGCGGACTCGGATTCACTAAGTCTCGAAGTCTTTGTCGCGGCCGATCCGGATCGCGGAAGCGTGATCAAGCAAAGTGATATTAAATCACTGCTCCGTCGGTCCCAATATGATGCCGAGGTATGGCTTGCGCCTGAGGAGATCGTTCCGGGGGTTTCGGAATTAGCGGTGGCATGGCCGCAGGATCGGACCGGATTGCTTGAGGAAGCCTCGGCCATGTTGGCAGCGCGTCGCGGCATCAATCTGATAGATGCCCGCGTCATCACCAGGAATGGACGGACATTGGATGTTTTGAGGGTTCGCGGCCTTCCGGAAGATCCGGCCGAGCGGACGCGGGTAGTCCTTCAAATGAAATCAGATCTGCGAGATCTATACGCGCGCCGTCTGCAGGTCGAGGATATTTTTGATCGTGAAGGCCGCCCGTATCGATGGACAAGAACAATCACCGCCTTTTCGGGCAAGCCGTTTAAAACGACCACCTGGGTCGATGGCGACCGCATCGGCCTCTTCACTCAAAATATGACGGAACCCGGGATTTTTCACATCATCACGCGCTGGCTGGCGAAGCGCGAGGTGTCCATTGTTTCTTCCGGACGGATCTGGACGCAAGGCGATCTTGTTTCGGACGATTTTGTGATCCGTCACGCTTCAGGCGGCGTGATGACCGAAGACGAGATGCAAACGCTCGCGGCCGACCTGGCGATCTTTTTGGATCAGCCGGAGATCTCGGCAGGGTCGTTCTACCCGTCCTTGGATACGGCGTACCACCGGCTGAACGATACTCTTGCTTCGCAAGGCGACGAGCAGTCGCTGGAAGAAACAGCGGAGAATTATCACGCAGCGTGGCGGCAATTCGAAAAAGAGATTTGGGGCGATGACCCGCAACGGGAGGCGGTATCTGCTCTAGATGATTTTGAGGCGCGAACCAAGCTTTACGCGGAAGGGGCGCGTCGGATCACGGCCGCACTCTGGGCGAGGGTTCCGAAAAAAATGAAGAAAGGTTGGACATTTTATCCCACGGGCTTGACGGGGGAGGATGTGTTGACTCCCTGGCAGGATGGCTATTGGGCGCTCATGCCGGTTAGTTCGCGCGGTGCGGCGCAGCCGGCCCCGGCAGGGATGATCACCGCTGTAGAAGCCGTTTTTAGGCGCGCCGATGGAATTCTGACGGAAGAGGAATTTAAACGAAGGCATGATGATTCGCTGGGGACGTTTTTGTCGGCAGCGACGACTTTTTTGAATGCGCTAAGCCCTGCGCCAGCGGACGGGCCGCAAAGTTTAGATAGCGTCAACCGCTTGATCCGAGATCCTCAATTGTTAGAAAAAATTCGCACGTTTTCAGGATCAGCCGCGAACCCGTGGAATGCTGTTTCGCCGGCGAGGCAGCGGCTCATCGAAGATGCGTTCGCGGCTTTAAATCAAGATCCATCGGCGTCTGAAGCTCGGACGATTGCGTTCAATCGCAAGTTGATGTGGGCGCTGTACCCGCAGGATTTTCCGGGAGGGCCGGAGGGTGAGTCGTGGATCATGGTGGCGGATCCCGCTGCCGAGGAGCTTGAGCGATTGGAGCAGTCTAATCCTGATTGGGCTTGGAACCCTGCGCTCGCGCACACCTTTGGCAAGCGCGGCGCTGACACCCTCGATACTGTGAAACGCTTCTTTATGTTGATGAACGCCGGCGTTCGAGGCGAAGATAACTCGCGTAGTGATTATCAAGGAGCGTTGGCGCGGGGTTTGCGGCAAAGTCCGACGCTCATGACAAAAGTCCGTGAAGACCTTCAATGGCAATGGAAGGGATTTCATGAGACCAAAAGCCGTGATTTTGCCGTCAATTGGAATTGGGTTCACGGGCATGTCTATCGGCCTCAGATGTGGATAGAGCTTATGGATTGGATCAGGCGCGTCGAATGGATGTATGAGCGCCCTCCAACATCGCTTGCTTCACCGTTGCGGACCATGCTGCTGATGAGCCACCGGGCGAATTTGTTGGACCTATCCACCAATCATCGGTTTGGGCCCAGCGTGGAATATGGTCTGCTGCCTCGCATTTACGATCAGGTCAAGCCAACTCCGGAGTTGATCCGCAGAGCGGAGGTTCACCCCTCCAGAAATCCGACCGACGGTGCCGAGGACTGGTTCTTTGGACCCTTGGCTAATGGTCCGAGAGTTGAAGCCTATCTTACAGCGGCCCAAGTCGCCGTGGATCTGCTCGCCGCGCCGGCACCTCAGGGGTCGGCAAATGAGGATCTTCACTCAGCAGCCGCGTCGGCTTTAGGTTTGAGCGTCACGCAAGGAGCGCCTATTCTCACGGACGATAATGGCCCCGTTCTTATCGGCAGCGATCCGGTTTTGGACCTGAGCCTTCAAATGAGCAATGCTCAAAGGTTCGAACTGTGGTCCAAAGAGCCTGAACGTGTCGCTCAAATCTTTGAGTTATCCGCGCTAAGCGGTTACCCGTTATCGATGGACCTAGAGCGGCAGATTCGTGAGTGGCGCCAAACCGCGCCAGCCGACTTGATTGCGAGCCTATCGGACCCGCTAAGCTCCGGTTACGAAGGCATGCGTAAATTTCGCCAAACCTTTGATGCGATGATGGATTTGGAGGTTCCCGTGTATGGAGCGGTCGTCGCGATGCACCGGACAGGTGTTCTCCAAGCGCTCATTCCGGAGGCGGGCGAGGTGGACTTGGCAGCTAACCTCAACCGCTTTCATAGTCATCGGGTTCTATGGCATTCGATCAGGGTTCTCAAGGGGGTTGAATCGACCGCGGCGGAGTTTGAGGAGCCAGCCAGCACTGTCTGGAAACCGGGTTTGCGCAAGTCCCTGCGTTACGCCGCGCTCTTGCATGATCTTCCGAAGCCCATGACGCGTTTTTCGATCGACAGTGACGAGGATTCGATCGCGGCTTACCGAATTATTCCGGCAGTGATGCGGCGCTTTGGACATGCTCCGGACGGCTTAGTTGAGGCGCTTGCAGCCTGGCTCACGATCCACGATCTGCATTTAGCCAAGAACGCCAAGCAGGTTAGCGGCCGTGAGCCGTCTGAGATCGCGCACGCGCTGCTCAGGCCCTGGTGGGTGAGTCAGGGGACAGACGCGCGGATTGCGGCGCTTGTGCGCGCTGCCTTGCGGCGGGGAGGTTATGGCGCGGCGGAAGCTTTTGCGGCCCTGATGGTTTTTGCATGGGCGGATGAAGATTCCATACAGACCGAAAGTAAATTTAACAACATGCCGCCGAACACCCGCTCTGCTCTTACGGGGTTTTGGAGAGAGCTTAAGGGGCGGGAGAGCAGTGGTGCTGCCCACGGCGGCGATGCGGTTGAGGAGTGGGTTCAGGAATCCCTCGAATTAAAGCGCCAGGATATCCGCCACGACTATTTAAGAGACTCGGAGTTTCGGGAGGATGAGTTCGAAGATCCGATGCAAATCGCTGATTTTTATAAGGCCTTGCAGCAGATCGGGATTGAGCTCCCTGAGGCATCAGCTGAAATATCAGCTGCTAATATGATTGGCAATATCAATACAGCCATGCTGCGCAAGCCATTTCGCGACTCCTTGCTGGCGTATTCGAAAAAGGGATTATTTAATGGATTTTTAAGAAGAAAGCTTCGAGCATTGATCAGTACCCTGCCCGAGCCAACCTCATCCGACATGGTGAGCGTGCGGAGTATCAACCGGCGCATCTTGGAGGCCATTCCGGAGCTGGGGTGTCCTAAGCGGGCATCGGATGCGATGGACGCATTCTTGCACGTTGATCCATCGATTTGGACCGTATTGAACAAAGCATCCTATCTTAAGCTAAGAAATATTTTTAGAGCCCTGGTTCCTCGCCGGTCTTTGGCGCCGAGATGGTCTCGCGCGGCAATGCTTATAAAATTGCGCCAGATAATCGGAGGTTCTGCGCAGGAAATACCTCAAGCCAAGCCCGAAATTGGCTGGATTGTTGAGCGGGCCGGTCGGTACATGGATGTCATCGCGGTGAGTTCCGACAGCGTCTCCAGCCTCGCCAAAAAAATGTCCGGGATTATATATCAGACCGGCGGGTCTATTCAGGATGGACAAATGACCGAGTTGAGAACTTCCGAAGGCAACTTGGCCTATTTGCATATGCGAGTGGTGTGGGCCGAAAACGAGGGCGGCTCCAATGAAGCTCAGGCCCCCGGCGTCAATAAAACCATCGCCGCCGCGATACGAGACAAAGACCCAAAGGCGATTGCTGACGCATTGAGTGAGATCTCCAGTCAGGCAGACTTCGATGCCGATTCATCCTGGGAGCTGCCCGTGGATTCGGGCTCCGCACCGGGACTGCTTCAAGTAACAACAGACCTGTTCTCCGTGGCGCAGAATCCCAATGAGCAGTCAGGTAAGCCCGATGTCCTCGTCGTTACGGTGGAGACGGGGGATATCCGCGGTATTTTTGGCGGGCTGAT
>JAGOUK010000193.1 GCA_018061225.1 Candidatus Omnitrophota bacterium
AGCGCGGGAACTCCGTCCGAAAAAGGCATCCACAGCGACACGGATGCCGCCGCGGCTCTTCTGGCTTCACGGGGCATACCGATGGCCTCCGTTATCGTCTACGGCGAATCCATCGGCGGCGGGTTTGCAACGGCGCTGACTGCCAAAACGGCCGTCGGCGGCCTTATCGTTGAAGACAGCTTCACGTCGATCCCAGACATTGTCCGCGCGAGCATGCCGTTCATTCCTGCGTTTGCGCTCGGTGTGAGACTCGACTCGCTCGACAAGATCAAAAAAGCCGCCGCACCCGTGCTGATTTTTCACAGCGAAGATGACGAGATCGTTCCGTTTGAGATGGGGGAGAGACTTTTTGCCGCGGCGCCGAGCCCGAAGCATTTTGTCCGGCTGCGGGGCGGGCACAATACGGCGTTTTATGAGGATATTGAGACCTATCGTCCTGCGCTTCGGGATTTTTTTGAATTCGTCCGGGCCGGCGGACAAAGGCAGGCCCCTTGACGCGTCACACGGTGCGGGTGAAGCCTGGCGCTTCGCGCGAGAAGATCGAGGTTCTGGAGGGAGGGGAGATCACCCTTTGGACGCGCGCCAAAGCCATGGACGGTAAAGCCAATGAAGCGGTGGTGCGTGCGCTCGCCGAACATTGGGGGGTTTCGAAGTCGCGCGTCGCTATCCGCTCAGGCCTTAAGTCCAAGATCAAGGTCATTGAACTTTCGGATCCGGAAAGAGCCAAATCATGAAAAAATGTCCCTTTTGCGCGGAAGAGATACAGGACGAAGCGATCAAATGCCGCCATTGCGGCGAATTCCTGGTGAAGCCGGCGGGCGAGAAATGGTATTTTAAAACTTCGACAGTTGTTGTTACCTTTTTATGCGTGGGTCCGTTGGCGCTGCCGCTGGTTTGGTTTAATCCAAAGTACAGCAGGACGGTTAAACTTGCTATCACGCTGCTGGCTCTGGTTCTGACTTACTATTTGTCGATCGCGATGGCCGGATCCGTGCGCGCGATCATGAGCTACTACAAAGAATTGCAGTCGGCCATCGGCGCCACCTACTGACGCAGACGGAGAAAATTATGAGACGAACAGAATTCCATTCGGCGGATAGGATCGGAGGCCTTCGGGCGGCCGTGCTCGGGGCCAATGACGGCATTGTTTCGATCTCGAGCCTTGTGATCGGCGTGGCCTCAGCCGGCGCGCATCGGCCGGATATTTGGATGGCCGGACTGGCGGGCCTCATCGCGGGGGCCATGTCGATGGCAGCCGGAGAGTACGTTTCTGTGAGCTCTCAATCGGATTCCGAAAAAGCCGACCGCCTGCGCGAAATGGCAGAATTAAAGGCCGACCCCAAATCTGAGCGTGAAGAACTCGCGGCCATTTACGTCAAACGGGGACTGACGCCGGAACTGGCTGGTCAGGTCTCGGATCAATTGATGAAACATGACGCGCTTGGCGCTCATTTGCGGGATGAGCTCGGGATCACCGAGACCATGACGGCGCGGCCGATTCAAGCGGCTATTTTTTCGGCGGGGGCCTTCACGGTCGGAGGGCTGCTCCCGGTGCTCATGGTTTTGTTTGTACCGGGGACGATTCTGGTGAACTCTATCGCCGTTTTTTCATTAATTCTTCTGGGGCTTATGGGCTTTGCGGCAGCCCGCATCGGCGGCGCTTCGGTCTTGCGCTCCTGCGCCCGCATCGTTTTTTGGGGAGCGCTGGCCATGGCAATCACCGCAGGGGCCGGTCGCCTGTTTGAGGCGGTGGTATGAGCTCGGGCCGCTCCCAACAACTGCGCGCGCAGCATGATCATGTCTTTGGCCAGGATGAAAAGCGGCCGGGGGAATCGGGAACTATGATTGTGGTGTTGGTCACGGCCGTGATGATGGTCGTGGAGATTGGCTTCGGAGTGGTGACAGGATCGATGGCGCTTTTGGCAGACGGCCTGCACATGGCGTCGCATGCGGCGGCGCTTGGGATTAATTTATTTGCCTACAGCTATGCCCGCCGCCACGCCCGCAGTGAACGCTTCAGCTTTGGCACCGGCAAGGTGAACGCGCTCGGCGGCTTCACCGGCGCGGTTCTTTTGGGCGGCTTTGCGGCCGTTATGATCTGGGAAAGCGCAGCGCGCTTTTTGCAGCCGGTGGGAATTCAGTATTATCAGGCAATCACGGTTGCTGTGATTGGCTTAGTGGTGAACGGCGCGTCAGTCTTGATTCTTCAGGGCGGAGGAGGACATGGGAATCACGGGCACGACCACCCTCACCACGAACACGACCAGGATCGTGACCATGGTCACGATCACGCCCATGATCACGCCCATGATCATACACATGATCACACGCACGACCACAACTTAAAGTCAGCCTATCTGCACGTGCTCGCAGACGCGCTAACTTCCATCCTTGCGATCGGCGCCCTGCTTGCCGCCCGGTACCTGCATTGGGTCTGGATGGATCCGCTGATGGGAGTAGTTGGCGCAGTCTTAGTGCTGCGTTGGTCTGTCGGCCTTCTCAAAACGACTTCAGCCATTCTTCTGGATCAGCAGGCACCGGCTCCCAGCATTGACAAGATCCGGAGGAGCATAGAAACAAGTCCCGAAGTCAAAGTCACCGACCTGCATCTGTGGGCCATCGCGCCGCTTCATTATGCGGCGATCATCACCGTCCAAACTTCCGCGCCCAAACCCGCGGCTTACTACCGGGACCTGATTCCGGCCGAGCTCCACGTGAGCCACGCGACCATCGAGGTTATTT
>JAGOUK010000194.1 GCA_018061225.1 Candidatus Omnitrophota bacterium
GCGCCGGGTGATACAGGCGCTTGTGTTTGTTTGTGACAAGCCGCTGACGATCGATCAGGTCAAAGAAGTCACAGGATCCGCTGCCGCCGATATCCGGCAGGCCTTTGAGGAGCTGCGCGACTCCTATATCAATTCGAGCAGCGGTTTTATCCTCAAAGAAATCGCCGGGGGCTGGCAGTTCGTGACGGATTCCGAGATGGCCCCGCACATCAAAGCCTATGTCCAGCAGCGCGATCAGAAAAAATTGTCCGGCGCGAGCCTCGAGACGATGTCGATCATCGCGTACAAGCAGCCCATCACGCGCGCGGAGATTGAGTACATCCGGGGGGTCAACGTGGACGGGTCCATGAAGACGCTCTTGGAGAAGGGGCTGGTCAAGATATCCGGCCGCAAGGAAGTTCCTGGCCGGCCTTTGCTTTACTCATCAACCAAGTTCTTCCTGGCGCATTTTGGTCTCGCGAGCCTCCGGGAACTGCCCAAGCTGGCCGAATTCACCGAAAAAGACATCCAATTGCCCGAGAGTCTGCAGCATAAATCAAGCGAACTCTTGGCTGAAGGGGAGTCTGTCGAAAGTTCTTTCGCGGATCCGGGTTTCGCGAGTGAGCCGATCGCCGCCGCAACCGAAGAACCGCAAGCCAACGATGAAACCGTCTGACATTAAGCGGCTTCGCGCCGCGATCGACCGCCTGGATCAGAAGTTGATCGGCCTCATGAACGAACGCGCCAAGGTCAGTCAATCCATCGGCCGTTTGAAGGACGCGGCTCAGGCGCCCGTGTTTGCCCCCGATCGCGAGCAGCAGGTTTTTTCGAATGTCCGCCGCATGAACGCGGGACCGCTGCCAGACCGTTCCCTGGAAGCCATCTACTCGGAGATCATGTCAGGCTCTCTCAATCTTGAGCGACCGCTATCGATCGCGTATCTCGGTCCCGAGCTAACCTTCACGCATCAGGCGAGCGTCAAAAAATTCGGCTCCAGCGTCCGCTACACGGCTTGCAGTTCCATCACCGACATTTTCTCGGAAGTTGAAAACGGCCGCTGTGATTATGGCGTCGCGCCCGTTGAGAACTCCACCGAAGGCGCGATTCACCACACTCTCGATAATTTTATCAACTCGGATCTTAAGATTTGCTCGGAGATCCTGCTGAAGATCAATTTGACGCTGATGTCCAAAGAGGCGGATGTATCGACCGTGAGACGGGTCTACTCCAAGGCGGAAGTGTTTGGTCAGTGCCGCCGCTGGATCGAGCGGCACGCACCCAAGGCCGAGCTGATATCGGCATCCTCGACCGCTCAAAGCGCCAAGATCGCCGCATCCGAGAAAGGGTCTGCCTGCATTGCGAGTCTATTGGCCGCTAAGCCGAACGGCCTGCGCGTGCTCGCGCCGTCGATCCAGGACGCCGCGTCTAATGTGACGCGTTTTTTGGTGTTGTCCCGCCAGTCCGCGCGGCCGACGCGCTGCGACAAAACCTCGCTGATGATCTCGCTGCAGGACCGCCCCGGCGCCCTGCTCGGAGCTCTCGAACCGTTCCGCAAGAACGGCATCAACATGACCAAAATCGAATCCCGCCCATCGAGGATGAGGCAGTGGGATTACTTCTTCTTCATCGATTTGGATGCGCATGAGGAGGACGCTAAGGTCCGGACGGCGCTCAAGGCGGTTCAGGCCAAGACCTCCTATCTCAAAGTTTTGGGTTCATACCCGCGATCGGGGAGGTGAAGCTATGAAGGTCTTGTTCGCCCCGGCCCACAAGGGCTTGGATCTGGTGCAGCCCTATCAACCGGGCAAGCCCATCGAAGAACTCGAGCGCGAGTTTGGTATTCGCCACGCGCTCAAATTAGCCTCCAACGAAAATCCCTACGGCCCGTCGCCAAAGGCCCTCGTTGCGGCGCGCGCCTCCCTTCGGAAGATTCACCGTTATCCCGATGCGAGCTCCTTTTATCTCAAAAAAGCCATTGCAGCCAAATTCCGCGTTTCGGAAGACCGCATCGCGATTGGCAATGGATCTGACGAGCTGATTGTTATGGCGATCCGCGCCTTCGTTTCGGCGGGCGATGAGGTCATGACGGCAACGCCGACTTTTTTGATTTACAAAATCGCCACACAAGTCCACGGCGCGCAGATCGTCCAAGTTCCTCAGAAGGACTTCCGCTACGATCTCAAGGCCATGCTCAGGGCCATAACCCCCAAGACCAAGATGATTTTTATCGCCAATCCTGACAATCCGACCGGATCCTACGTCACGGACACGGAGCTAAAGGATTTTTTAAAGAAAGTACCATCCCGCTGCCTGGTGTTCATGGATGAGGCTTACTACGAATATGCGTCGCATGAAAAAAACTATCCCCAAACGCTTGGCCTGCTCAGCCAGCCAAATCTCATTATCAGCAGAACATTTTCCAAAGCGTATGGCCTCTGCGGCCTCCGCGTCGGATACTCGTTTGCGCATCCGCAAGTAACGGCCGGGATGAACAAGGTGAGGGAACCGTTCAATATCAACGGCCCCGCCCAAGCGGCCGCGCTGGCAGCCCTGACCGACAATGCGTTTCTAAAGAAAGTCGTGTCGCAGACCTGCGCGGAGAGAGCGCGCGTCGACGAGGGGCTCTGTAAGCGCGGGTTCAAAACAGTGCCGAGTGCATCTAATTTTATTTTGTTCCACGCGGGTGCTAAGGCACACGCCATTTATGAAGGACTGCTCCGACGCGGTGTCATTG
>JAGOUK010000033.1 GCA_018061225.1 Candidatus Omnitrophota bacterium
CCCGGTGATCGAGCCGGTGTGGGATCTGTACCGGGACGCATTGCTGCTTTATGGAAAAAAATCCACGCTCATCGAATGGGACGAAGATATTCCGGATTGGGACCGCTTGGCGGAGGAGGCGGATCAAGCCAGAAAAATTTATCAGGCCGCGTCAAACAAAGGGGTGATCGGCGGCGACCGCGCGCTCGAGAGTCAGGCGTCAAAGCGCCGTGGAATCGCTTCGGCCGCCGCGGCCCCTCATAATGACGGGGCGGCCACATTGGCTGAGGTGCAGGCATGGATGCGGCGTCGAATCTATCCGGACCTCGCCGAAGCGTCTGATGCGAGCGCTTCCGCTGCCGGCTCGAGGCCGGTCGAACTCAACCCGCAAGGGGGCGACCCGGGCGAGGCGCGTCTTGAGGTATACGCGGGCGGTTACCCCGCGCGCATCGCCGAGTCGCTCAAAGAATCCTTCGAGGCGGTTCAACACATCTTAGGCGAGGGAATGTTTCTCAAGACAGCGTATGCCTATGCCCAAACACGGCCGTCCAAAAGCTTCGACCTAGGGCTTGCAGGCAGGGACTTCCCGGATTTTTTGAAGCACGCGCGCGTGACCGAGAAGCTCCCGTTTCTTCCGGACTTGGCGGCACTCGAATGGAAAATCTCGGAAGCTTTTCATGCCTATGACCAGCCGGCCATGAATCCGGCCGCGCTGATGAGCGTTGCTCCCGAAGATTGGGAGGGTCTGGTCTTTGACTTTAGGCCGTCCGCGGCGCTCATCAAAGCGGCTTGGCCGGTGGTGGATCTTTGGCGCGCGCGCCGTGTCCCGATCGAAGAGTTTGATATTGAAGTGACGAATCGACCGCAAAAAGCGATCGTCATCCGTTCCGGATTCAAGGTGATTTGTGAGCCGCTCGAAAGCGAAGAGTTTGAAGTGCTCTCCGGCCTCGCCGCGGGCCGCACACTCGGCGAGGTGTGTGAAGCGCTCGCCGAACGGCTGCCGGAAGACGGCGAGATTCCGCTCGATGTCTGGTTTGGCCGATGGACCGGCCTCGGTCTTTTCACGTCCGTGCACCCCAAGGAGCATCATGGCGCATTCGACCCCAATTCTCTACTGCGGTGATCATGATCTGAATGACGCGGCCAGGTACTTCGCAGGCTCGCTCCGCGCGGCGGGGATGCGTTTTGATTACGCGCCCTCTGACGCCAAGTTTGACCGGGCGATGATGTCCGGGCATTACCAGTTATATATATTGAGCGATTACCCGGGGCGGTTCTTAGGAGATGCCGGCGCTGAGCATATTGCCGCCAAAGTCAAAGAAGGGGCGGGGCTTTTGATGATCGGCGGCTGGGGATCATTCACGGGTGTCGACGGACATTACGGCCAAACTGCTTTGGCCGAGGTGCTGCCGGTCCGCTGTCTGGCAGGCGATGACCGCCGTCAGGGAGCGGCCGCCTACCGCATCGCGCCGGGCGCGGACGTCGCGCATCTCGGCAAGCCGGCGCTGGACTTCAGTACCGCCCCCACGCTCGCGGGCTTCAACCGCACCATCCTCAAACCCGGGTCGTCCCAACTGCTCACCGTTCAAACACTGCAATTTGACCGAACCAACACCAAGGCGAAGGTCATCGCGGCCGACCCATTGCTGGTCACTCGCGCGCATGGCCGCGGCCGCGCAACCGCATTTTGCACGGATCTGGCCCCGCATTGGTCGGGAGGGCTTACGGATTGGGGAAAAAGCGTTAAGATATCGGCCGGCCCCGGAATCAAGGCTGAAGTCGGCGCGACGTATGCCGAGCTGATCAAGCGGATCGTCCTGCTTGCGATGCAAAAATCATGATCGGGCAGACTCTTATTTAACGAAGGACAGGGATTTATGACACAAGCGCAAGACCCCTCCAGCAATTTCATCGAAGATCTTCTTAAAGAAGTCAGGCATTTTGAGCCGACCGCCGAATTTGTCAAACAGGCGAATATTCACGACCCGGCCGTGCACGACAAAGCCGCCGCCGACCCGAATGTCTATTGGGCCGAATGGGCCAAAGAACTCCACTGGGACAAGCCGTTCAAAAAAACACTTGAATGGAAAGCCCCGCACGCCAAGTGGTTCGCCGACGGCAAGATCAACGCCTGCGTCAATTGCGTCGACCGGCATGTTTTTCCAAAAAAGAAAAAGGATTCGCTGCGCAACAAGGCCGCTCTGATCTGGGAAGGGGAGCCCGGCGACCGACAGACCCTGACCTACTGGGACCTCTACCGCGAAGTCGTCAAATTTGCCGATGTGCTCAAGAAGCGCGGCGTTCATAAGGGCGACCGCGTGGCGATCTACATGCCGATGGTGCCTGAGGCGGTGATCACGATGCTCGCGTGCGCGCGCATCGGCGCGGTTCACAGCGTCGTCTTTGGAGGCTTCAGCGCCGAAGCGCTGGCCGACCGTATCTGCGACGCGGAAGCCAAGCTGCTCGTGACCGCCGACTTCGGCTGGCGCCGCGGCAAAAAAATTCTGCTCAAAAAAGCCGCCGACGATGCGGTCAAGAACTGCCCGTCGATCAAACAGGTGATTGTCGTAGCGCGCGAGCACGCCCGCGGCGCCGCCTCCACCGATTGCGACATGCGTTCGGGCCGTGACCTTTGGTGGCATGAAGAAATGCGCCACGCCGCGACGGATTGCCCGCCGGCCGCGACCGAAGCTGAAGACCTGCTCTTTATCCTTTATACCTCCGGCACCACCGGCAAGCCCAAGGGCATCGTTCACACCACCGGCGGTTACCTCACCGGCGTGTACGCCACAACGAAGTGGGTGTTCGATCTCAAGCCCCAGGACGTCTTCTGGTGCACGGCCGATATCGGCTGGATCACCGGGCACAGTTATGTTGTCTATGGCCCGCTCGCCAACGGCGCCACGGTGCTCTTGTATGAAGGCTCGCCCGACTGGCCGGACAAGGACCGCTTCTGGAAGCTCATCGAAAATTACGGCGTGACGATTTTTTACACCGCGCCGACAGCCATCCGCGCGTTCATGAAATGGGGCGTTGAATGGACGCAGAAGTCAGACCTGTCTTCGCTCCGCCTGCTGGGTTCGGTCGGCGAGCCGATCAATCCGGAAGCGTGGATGTGGTATCACAAATTTATCGGCAAAGAAAAATGTCCCATCGTCGACACGTGGTGGCAGACCGAGACGGGCGCCATCATGATCACACCGTTGCCGGGCCTTACCACCACCAAGCCGGCATCGGCGACGCTGGCTTTTCCGGGGATCAGCGCCGAAGTGCTCACCGAGGCGGGAGAAAATGTCAGAACCGGCGGCGGTTATGTGGCCATCACTAAGCCCTGGCCGTCGATGCTCCGCACCATCTGGCGGGACGATGACCGGTATGTGCAGACCTATTGGTCCAAGTGGAAAAACGGCATTTACTTTCCGGGCGACGGCGGTAAGCGCGACGCGGACGGGTATTTTTGGTTCCTGGGCCGCGTGGATGACGTGATGAATGTAGCCGGACACCGCATCGGGACCATGGAAGTGGAGAGCGCGCTGGTCGATCATCCCTTTGTGGCGGAAGCGGCCGTCGTTGGCAAAAAGCACGACCTCAAAGGAACCGCGGTGGTCGGCTTCGTCACGCTCAAAGAGGGCCGGCTGGGCAATCCGGCGCTTGCGGCCGAGCTCAAGGAGCATGTGGTCAAAAAAATCGGCGCGATCGCGAGACCGGAAGACATTTTATTTTCGGCCGATTTGCCCAAGACCCGCTCCGGCAAAATCATGCGCCGTCTGCTGCGGGATATCGCCGAAGGCAAAGCGCTCGGCGACACGACCACGCTCGCCGACCCGGCCGTGATCCAGAACTTGCGCGCGATGTACGAGGAGCAGGAAGCTTGATCGGAGGTCCCGGCGGCGGAGGCAGCGGCAGCGATAAGGGGCAGGACCCCAAGTTCTATATTTTTCGGTACATCATCTCGTCGCTGGTTGCGCTGGTGATGTCCGTGATCCTCATCACCCTTTACTCCGTGATCCCGCAGCATGAGCCGGGTCTCAAGACACGGGGTCCCGCGCGCGCCAAGGTCCAGAATGGCGTCTGGGAAAAAAATGACTTCATGGGCCTCATCGATACGCAGTGGACTCTCCGGGGCGGTGTTGCGGAGGGGGAAGCCCTGCAATATCACGCGAATGGTTCGGTGTTCCGCGAACTGACTTACCGGAACGGTCTGCTCGACGGCGTTGTCCGGGAATATTATGAAAAACCCAGACATCGCAGCATCCCGGCGCGCGGACGGATCGCCAGTCCCGCGGAACGGCGAGCGGCATCGGGCGCGCTTCGCCGGACCGTCACTTACCGCGGAGGTGTCGCGGACGGAAGTTATGAAGTGTTTTATCCGGATGGGGTCCTAAAAGAAGAGGGGAGTTACCGCGACGGCCGCAAGCAGACTGCGGCCAAATACGGCAAAGACGGCGCCCTCCTGGGTGCATCCACGGCCAAGGATAAAGAGGAGAATATATGGGCACTCGGACGATAATGTGGCTTTTTCTCGGAGCTATTCTGCTGATCGCGGGTTTGATCTCTTCGGTTAGAGATGGTAAGGACGGACCGGTTCGCCGAATGCCGACGCAAGAAGTGCAGGTGATACCGCAGCGTCTGTCGGACGCGAGACCGGCCGTGAAGGCGGACACTGGTTTTATGATTGATCCGATCAAAGGCGTTCGGCGTAAGGACGATCAGAATGCGGATTATTTTAAATGAAGCTCCCAGGTTTGTTATGGATACGGTCCGAGTGTTGAATTCCGGCCTCAAATCAGTTATTCTATAAAGATAAACAAAATTAACTAATACCTTTCAATATTAAGTCATGGACAATCCTATGGTTCGACTCGCAATATTCTTCATCGTTCTCACGGCGGTTGGCCTGCTTTTTTTAAAGTCGCTCAAATCCGCCAATCCCCAGACTCGTCAATTGTCCGCGCCTAAGGTATCGGTCAAGCCGCGCGTCAAAAAATCAGCGGGACCGTCTGACGAGATTTGGACGCAAGTTTATGACACCGACTCTCTCGAAGATGCCAAAAAGGTGCAGCGCAAATATTTTGACTCCGAGATCCCGTGTCTGGTGTATCAGCAGGGCAAGAAAGACGTGTATGGTGACCGGATGAAGCATTACGGGATCTCCGTACCGCGCGAGGCGCTGGAAAAAGCCCAGAACCTCCTTGCCAAGATCGCGCTCTAACTCGTTTATATAAAGGTTCGACCATGTCACAAATACCCTCACTCGCCAACCGCAACACGCTCTGCATCATCATGGGCGGCGGCCGCGGCAAACGCATGGAACCGCTCACGCGCTACCGCTCCAAGCCCGCCGTTCCGCTGGGCGGCAATTACCGTCTGATCGACATCCCCATTTCGAACTGTCTCAACTCAGGCTTCAACAAGATCCTGGTGCTCACGCAGTACAATTCTGAATCGCTCAACAAGCATATCTTCAGAACCTATAAGCTCGACACCTTTTTCGGCGGCTTTGTCGAAATCCTCGCCGCCGAGCAGTCTTACGAAAAAACCGAGTGGTTTCAGGGCACGGCGGATTCCGTGCGCCGCGCGATGCCGCATATCCGCGACCCCAGGATCGATGAGGTTATCGTCCTCTCCGGAGATCAGCTCTACAACATGGATCTGCGCGAATTACAGCATGAGCATCACCGGCGGGGCGCTGATCTCACCGTGGCCTGCCATCTTGAGCCTGAAGAAAATATCCACGGCTTCGGCATCATGAACACGGATGCCGACAGCCGCATCACCAGCTTCGTCGAAAAGCCCAAGGACGCGTCGCTGGTCACGGGCGGACCCGTCTTATTGGACGGTAAGCCGCGCTTTTTGGCCAATATGGGAATTTACATATTCAAAAAGGACGTTCTCACCGAGCTCCTGAGCCAGAATCCGAATCAGATCGACTTCGGTAAAGAAATCATTCCCGCCGCCATCCGCGACCGCAAGGTGTACGCGTATAACTTTACGGATTATTGGTCCGATATCGGGACCATTGGTTCCTATTACGAGGCGAGCCTGATGCTGACCGACTACACCCCGGCATTCAATCTTTACAACGAGGACTGGCAGATCTTCACGCGTCCGCGCTATCTGCCGCCGGCCAAGATCCTCGAGTGCCAGATTCACCAGTCCATCATTTCGGAAGGGTGTATTATCGAGGAATCTGTGATCCGCCGCTCGCTGGTCGGCGTGCGCAGCGTGATCGGCAACAACACGAGGATCTTCGAGTCGATCGTCACGGGCAACGACTATTTTGAATCTCAAGAAAGCCGTTCCGCCAAACACGATCGCGGGATTCCGCATTTGGGAATCGGCCGTGATTGTGAGATCCGCAAGGCCATCATCGACAAGAACGTGGCCATCGGCGACGGCTGCAAAATCATCAACAAGAACAACGCCGACCATGAAGACGGCGACAAATATTCCATCCGCGACGGCATCGTCGTGGTTCACAAAGACGCGGTCATCCCCAGCGGGACCGTCATCTAAACCAACAACAAGAGGCCTCATGAACTACAGAACAGCTGCTCTCACCGCGTTGATCATCACCTTTGCCGCCGCCGCGCACGCGGACTCAGGGTCTAATTTTGTCTCCGGCAACGCGAATAACGACGGGGAGTACACTCCGCGCAAGGTCCGCACCATGGCCAAAGATCCCAACAAGGCCCCCGGCTTCTGGGATAAAGAGTGGGAGCGCTCAGGCCTCAATAAAACGGTCGGCGGTGCTTGGTGGAGCCCTCTTTCCAAATCCGGCAACTTCTTCAAGAACAAGGAAGACGCTTACCGCGCGAAGCATTCCATGGGCTCGGACAAGTAAAATCAATTTGGCGAGAGTGTATTTGTGATGCTTATGGAACCCGATGAACTCGAGCGCTTGGTCCTGTCCGCGTTGCCGGACGCGTCGGTCAAAGTCACCGACATGACCGGAACGCGGGATCATTATGAGGTTCGCGCCGTGTGGGCGGGGTTTGACGGCAAGTCTCTGATCGAGCGGCATCGGGTGATGCATAAGATCTTCGAGCCTTATTTGAACGGCCCCGTGCACGCGGTAAAATACAAAACACTGACGCCGTCCGAGGCGATCTGACCGCGGTTCATCACCGCGTTAAGATTTATTAAAACCGGGAGATTTATGACGGATCAAGAAATCATTCAATCGATCGAGCAGGACGTGAAGTCCAACAAGATCATCATGTTTGTGAAGGGCACGAAGACAATGCCGCAATGCGGCTTTTCGGCCGCGACGATCACGATGTTCAATAAGATAGGCAAGCCTTTTGAGACGCGCGATATTTTGGCAAATCCTGACCTGCGTCGTTTGGTGCCGGCCTACAGCGACTGGCCGACTTTTCCTCAGGTGTTCATCGGCGGCCAATTTGTCGGCGGATGCGACATCTGCACCGAGCTGTTTGAGCAAGGCGAGCTTCAGAAAATGGTCGAAGCCGCTGCCGCTTAAAGTACTGCGTTTAAACGAGAAGGAGATCTGACCATGAAATGGATGCAAGTTATGCTCGTCGCGGCGTTGCTGGTGGTAACGGCTCAAGGGGCCGCGCTGGCTTACGGAGATGATGACATGGGCACAGCGCCAGGGTATGTTAAACGCTCCGCCATGGAAGAAAAGGCGATTCAATCTTCAGCTGCCGGCGTCAATGTCCGCGGCGAGAGCGGCGGTTTTGACGATTATCTGAACGACGATCTTTTTCCTGGTGAGGATGAATTCCGTTTGATGGATGTGGACGCGGATTCACGGCTGGTGCTCGGCGGCGGAGAGGATGCCCCCGGCGGCGTTTCCTTTAAGAAAAGCTACGAGCGTTCACCGATCGCTGAATAGCATCCCGACCTTTCGTGGCGCATTGGCTGCTTAAGACAGAGGCTTCCGTTTATTCCTTTGACGCCCTTGTCCGGGACGGTTCAACGTTCTGGGAGGGCGTTCGCAATTATCAGGCCCGCAACAATCTGCGCGCGATGAAAAAAGGCGACACCGCTTTTATTTATCACAGCGTGGACGAAAAGCGCGCCGTCGGAGCGGCCCGGGTGACGCGCGAAGCATACCCGGACCCGACCGATAAGACAGGGGAGTGGTCGGTGGTGGAAGTTGTGCCGGTCCATAAGTTTGCCGCTCCGGTCACTCTCGCGCAATTCAAGTCGGACACGATCCTCAAAGAAACAGCTTTAGTGCGGCAGTCTCGTCTTTCGGTCGTGCCGCTCACGCCGGTTCAGGCGAAGCGCCTGATCAAGCTCGCGGCTGGCTGACAGAGCATCCCATCCAATCGCTCAATGACACCCGATAAGGATAATGATGAATAGCGACAAAAAGTATGCGGGACAGGTAGTCTTGATCACCGGCCCAACGACCGGTATCGGGCGTGATCTGGCGGAATTGTTTGCCGCTCAGGGAGCCGAACTTATTTTGGTGTCGCGTAATGCGGGTAAGCTCGAGCAGCTTCAGGTCGAGCTTGGGTCGAAGCACAGCACCCGGTCGCATGTCATCCCGATGGATCTTGCCCTGACCGGCGCATCGGCTCAGCTGATATCAGCCGTCGACCGGCTCGATCTTAGCGTCGATGTGCTCGTGAACAACGCGGGCTATGGGGTGTACGGCAAATTTTTGGCAGAGGATATTCACGCGCAGCTGGGCATGATCGAACTCCACGTGGCCGCGCCCACGCGGCTGACGCATCACTTTTTGCCGGGAATGATCGAGCGGGGCCGGGGAGGGGTGCTGAATATTTCATCCACCGGCGGGTTTCAACCGGTCGGGATCGAGAATGTGTATTGCTCAACCAAGGCGTACCTCACACATTTCACCGAAGCCCTGGCCGAGGAGATCGGACCCAAATCCAATACCGGCGTCAGCATCACCTGCGTTTGCCCGGGTCCGACCGAAACGCCTTTTTTTGATAATCCCCACATGAAGACGCGCACCCCAGCCAAACTCTCCCGCATGACCTCCATCCAGGTCGCGCAGCTGGCCATGTCCGCGTTTGAAAAAGGCAAGATATTAGAAGTCTGCGGAATGCAAAACAAGCTCATTGCCCTGGCCACCAAACTTGCCCCCCGCGCCGCTGTGCGCAAAGCTGCCCGCCAGATCGTCGAACGCTCCACCGTTCGCTGAAAAAGCCGCATCTGCTTCGTTGTTCGGAGGCTTACGTAGCTATCGCTACGCCGCGCCTCCTCACGCCTCGCATCTGCGGCTTTTTGAGCGAACGGTGAATTTTGGGATATTGATTAAGCCCGGGTTGAGGCGCACCCCTGTATATGGTAAAGTACCCGTTCTTCATTCCCACAGGTAGAGGGTTTTTCAGCATGATTGACCGATACAGCTTGCCCGAAATGAACCGGATTTGGACGGAAGAGAACCGCTTCCGCCGGATGCTTGATGTTGAGATCGCCGTGGTCGAAGCCATGGCCGACAAAGGCATCGTGCCCAAGAAATCCGCCTCCAATATCAAGAAAAAAGCCTCGTTCAAAGTTTCCGAAATCCATGAAATTGAAAAGGTTACGAAGCACGACGTCACCGCTTTCCTGAAATCGGTGGGCAAGTCCATCGGACCGGACGCGCGCTTCGTCCACATGGGCATCACCTCAAGCGACGTCTTAGACACGGCCGTTTCGCTGCAAATCGTGCAGAGTCTCGACATGATTATCAAGAAGACCAAGGCCCTTCAGGCGGCGGTCAAAAAGTTAGCCCTCAAACACAAGATGACACCGGCCATGGGCCGCACCCACGGCGTGCACGCGGAGCCCACCACCTTTGGTCTCAAAGTCCTCCTTTACTATCCCGAGCTTAGCCGCAACCTGGACCGCCTGGAACATGCCAAGCGCGGTATCTCC
>JAGOUK010000034.1 GCA_018061225.1 Candidatus Omnitrophota bacterium
GCTCAGGCGCAAAAGACAGGCGGCGTGGCTGCCTTCATCGACGCTGAGCATGCCTTTGATCCGGCCTATGCCAAGATCCTGGGAGTTAATCTGGATGATCTTTTGGTCTCACAGCCGGATACCGGTGAGCAGGCTCTGGATATTGCCGAGATGTTGGTGAAGTCAAACGCGGTCGATGTCATCGTGATCGATTCGGTTGCCGCGCTGGTTCCAAAGGCCGAAATCGAAGGCGATATGGGGCAGGCACACGTGGGTCTTCAGGCGCGTCTCATGAGTCACGCGCTCAGGAAGTTGACCGCGGTCATCTCCAAGTCAAAAACCTGCGTGATCTTCATCAATCAGATCCGCGAAAAGATCGGGGTGATGTTCGGTAATCCGGAGACCACTCCCGGCGGCCGGGCGCTCAAGTTCTATGCCTCGGTCCGTATCGATATCCGACGTCAGGCGATCTTGAAGCGGGGAGAGGATACGGTCGGAACTCGTGTGCGGGCCAAGGTCGTGAAGAACAAATGCGCGGCACCGTTCCGACAGGCGGAATTTGACCTGCTCTTCAAAGAGGGGGTTTCGCATATCGGTTCGATCATGGATCTGGCCGAGCAGCATCAAGTGATACGGAGCTCCGGAAGCTGGGTGGTCTACGGGGATATCAAGATCGGCCAGGGCAGAGAGAACGCCCGCGCCTACCTCAAAGAGAACCCCAATGTTCTCAAGGAGATCGAACAAAAGATCGGCATCGCCATCGAGACATCGGACGCGATACTGGCGAAGTAATACGATCTCGGCTTCATAGGCCGTAAAACGTCCAAAAAAGACCTCGGCGGGACACACCCGCCGGGGTCTTCTTTTTGATATAATACCCGCTCTCGTTTTTCAACCCTTTACCATGGAAATTCGATGCAAACTGACAAATTACGATCGATCTATTTAGACTACTTCAAATCCAAAGATCACAAGTACTTCTCAAGCTCCAGTCTCATCCCCGGAGATGATCCGACATTGCTGTTCACCGGCGCAGGCATGAATCAATTTAAGGCCAATTTTATGGGCATCAAGAAAGAACCGAAGAGGGCCACTTCGTGCCAAAAATGCGTTCGGACGGCGGATCTGGTCCGCGTCGGGGAAACGGCTTATCACCACACTTTTTTTGAAATGCTGGGTAACTTTTCCTTCGGCGACTACTTCAAGGAAGAAGCCATTCAGTACGCCTGGGACTTCATCACCAAAGAGCTCAAAATGCCCAAGGAAAACCTGTGGGTTTCGGTTTTTCATGAGGACAAAGAAGCGCGGGAGATCTGGATCAAAAAAATCGGTCTTTCGGATAAGCGTATTGTGCCGATGGATGCCGAGGACAACTTTTGGCCATCCAACGCGCCGACGCTCGGGCCCAATGGGCCTTGCGGTCCCTGCTCAGAGATCTATGTCGGTAAAGAACCTGGTAAGGGTGTAGAGATCTGGAATCTCGTCTTCACCGAGTTTGAGCGTCAGGATGGCGGTATTTTGAAGCCGCTCCCTCAGAAGAATATCGACACTGGGATGGGGCTGGAGCGTCTCGCTTCCGTCATACAAGGTGTGGAGTCTAACTTTGATATCGATCTTTTCCGTAAGCTGCGTGAAGAAATTGAGGCTGCTGGCGGGCAGGCGCTGTTCAAATCCGCTAAGCCCAAGTACCGCAACGCGGTCATGGACCATTTGAGGACAATTGTGTTCTCGATTTCGGACGGCATTGCGCCGTCAAACGAAGGCCGGGGTTATGTGGTTCGCAAGCTCATCCGTAAGACCGCGCTGCATTTGAGGGATATGGGAGCGATGCAGCCGACTTTGTTTCACTTTGCGCCGGCCGTGGCCGCAGTGATGGGCGGGGCTTATCCGGAACTCATCTCCAATATCGCGACCGCGCAGGCCGTGGTCAAGCGTGAAGAAGAGGCTGTTTGGAATATTCTCGAGACGCGTGTTCCCGAAGCGCAGATCAAGATCAAGTCGATCGCGCTGACAACGAAGCAGGGTCAGGAAGCCTTCGCGGCGCGGCAAGCGACCGAAATGGCATTTGAATACTATGACACGTACGGAGTGCCCAAGGAGATCCTGGAAGAGGTTCTTAAGCAGAATCACTTCACGCTCGAAGAAAAGCATTTTGCGGAACTCATGGGGCAGCAGCGGGAGCGCTCGCGTCAGGGGTCGAAGATCTCGGGCAGCATCTTTGCCGTCGCTGAGGATGCTCTGACGCGCGCGGGTTTGCCGGCAACGCAATTTACGGGATACGAGCGCATGGAAGACGATGGCAAAATTTTGGCCATTTATGCGGCTGACGCTTCCGTGAAGCGTCTCGAAAAAGGCCAGCAGGGCATTATCGTGACGGACCGCACGCCGTTTTACGCCGAGTCCGGCGGTCAGGTGGGCGACACCGGGGTGATCAAGACCGCTTCGGGAGAGGCGGTTGTTTCGGACACCCAATGGAGCGGTGAAGTCGTTTTGCATCATGTTGAAATCACCGGACGTGAGATTCATGTCGGCGATACGGCTCATTTGCAAATAGATAAGACCCGCCGCGAAGCCGTGATGAAGAACCACTCGGCGACTCATCTTTTGCACAGCGCGCTAAGACTGGTGCTCGGACCGCATGTCAAGCAGCGCGGGTCCCTGGTCGATGCGGACCGACTGCGCTTCGACTTTTCTCACCATGAAGGCGTGAAGCCTGCTGATATGCAGCAGATCGAGCACCTGGTCAACGCGGAAATCGCCAAAAATCATGCCGTGGTCACCGAGGTTAAGGATCAGAAGCAGGCGATCGCGGACGGCGCGATGGCCTTCTTTGGGGATAAGTACGACTCGGAAGTGCGCGTGTTGACGATGGGGGATTTTTCGAAGGAATTATGCGGCGGAACGCACAGCCCGACCACCGGTTTCATCGGATCGCTTCGGGTCGTTTCTGAGGGGTCTGTGCAGTCAGGGGTGCGCCGCATTGAGGCCGTGACCGGTGATGCGGCCGCGCGGTTGGGCATGCAGGAACGGGAAGAACTTCAGCATATTCTTCAATACCTGGACGCGGAGCATGACGGGGTCAAGAATTCCATCATCGAAGCGCAGGAAGAGGTGAAAGCTCTCGAAAAAGAATTGAAATCAGCATTTTTTAAAGTGGTCCGGGAGTCCATGGCGAAGCTCATCGAGCGCTCTTCCGAAAAGAAGGGAACTCGTCTCGTGCTTGAGCGGCTGGAGGGTCTCGATAAAGAGATGCTTCGGGACACGGCTGAGTGGGTGAGAACGCGGCCGGGCTCTCATGCCGTGATGTTGCTGTCTACGATTCAGGACAAGCCGCAAATCGTCGTCGCGCTGTCTCCGGATCTGGTCCAAAAAAAGCTGAGCGCCGGGGAGTTGGTCAAGATCATCTCCGCGAAGATGGGCGGTTCGGGCGGCGGACGCCCGGATCTGGCCAACGGCGGCGGAAAGCCGGATGCGAATCTGGAGGACGCCTTCCACACAGCAAAAGTTCTGATCGAAGAAAGGCTTGAAGCGTTATGAAAATGATCCGTTTTGGCAGTGTCGCACTCGAAAAGTATCTGACGACACGCACCCAGAACCGCCCGGAGCGGTTGATTAAAAAAGTTGCCCGCATTGTCGAGGACGTGCGAGTCGGAGGCGACACGGCGCTGCTTAAGTACACGCGCAAATTTGACCGGGTCAAACTCCTTCCGCGCGACCTTCAGGTCAGCGAGGAAGAGATCAACGCCTGCTATCAGAATATCAAGCCCGAATTTGCCGCGGCCCTGCGCGTGGCCGTTGAAAATGTCCGGACGTACTACAAGAGCAAGATCGTCAAATCCCTCAAGGTGAGAACGGATGACGGCGTCAGACTCTCGGAGCATATCCGCCCGATGAACACCGTTGGTGTTTATGTGCCGTCCGGCACCGTGCCGCTTGTTTCGACGGTGTACATGACGGTGATCCCGGCACAGGCCGCGGGCGTCAAAAATATCTACATCACGACGCCGCCCGGACCCGACGGCCGCGTCGACCCGCATATTTTGGCGGTGGCAAATCTTTTGAAGGTCAGCGCGATCTACAAGGCCGGCGGAGCCCAGGCGGTCGCCGCAATGGCGTTCGGAACGAAGACTATCCCTCAGGCCGACAAGATCATCGGTCCCGGCAATCAGTATGTGGCGGAAGCCAAGCGCCAGGTGTTTGGCTATTGCGACATCGACATGATCGCGGGTCCGACGGAACTGGTCGTGATCGCCAACGAACATACCGACCCGCAATTTGTCGCTGCGGATCTTATGGCACAAAGTGAGCATCACGGGGGCAGCTCGATCCTCATCACGACTTCCAAGCGCCTGGCCAAGCAGATGGCCCGGCTGCCGATCCGAGGCTTCATCGTGCGGGTCAAGAACCTGGAGCAGGGCGTTGAGCTCTCCAACCGCATCGCGCCGGAACATTTGGAGATCATGGTGAAGCGCCCCGAGCGGCTTCTACGCTGCGTTGAAAATGCCGGCGCGGTCTTTTTGGGCCCTTACTCGCCGACGGCGGTGGGGGATTATGTGGCCGGCCCCAGCCACGTGCTGCCGACAAACGGATCGGCGAGGTTTTTCTCAGGATTGGGCGTGCAGGACTTTCTGAAGAACACCCACGTCATTTCCTATTCGCGCAAAGCGTTGGAACGGGTCCGGTCTTCGGCGGAATACATCGCCAATCTAGAAGGATTGAAGAAACATTACGAGTCCATTAAAGTCCGGTTTGAACCGACCGCATAAAGCATCCGGGAGTCAGTATGAAAAAATCTCGCAACACCCGTAAACCGGCTGCTGTTAAAGCCGCGCTCCCTCAGCGAACAGCCTCCATTCGCCGCGTGACCCGCGAAACGACGATCGAGGCCGACTTGAACCTCGACGGTTCGGGCGCGTCAAAGATCTCCACGGGGCTTCCATTCCTCGACCATATGCTCGATCTCTTTACCAAGCACGGGATTTTTAATCTCAAGCTCATTGCTAAAGGCGATCTCGAGATCGACATTCATCACACGAACGAAGATATTGGCATCGTGATCGGGCAGGCCTTCAAGCAGGCGCTCAACGATAAAAAAGGCATACGGCGTTTTGGATCCTGCTTTGTTCCGATGGATGAGACGCTTTCGCGCGTGCGCGTGGCATTGGATATTTCGGGCAGGCCGTCGCTATATTTTACGGCTCCGAAGAATGTGGCGCAGCACTTCGTGCACCGGGATTACACCATTCATGATGCCCGCGAACTCATCAAGGCTTTTGCGATTCAGTCAGGGATCAACATGCATGTGGATGTGTTAAAGGGTGATGACCCTCATCATATTCTGGAATCCATCTTCAAGGCATTTGGCCGGGCCATGGAACAGGCGACGCGGGTGGACGCGCGCATCCCGGGCGTACCGTCGACCAAGGGTTTGATAGAAAAATAATGATCCTTCTCGTCGATTACGGAATGGGGAATCTGCGCTCGGTGCAGAAGGCGCTCGAAGCTGTCGGCGCCCCCGCCAAAGTTTCTTGCGATCCGGCGGACATTGACCGCGCGCGGCTGGTGGTGGTCCCGGGAGTCGGGGCTTTTGATCACGCGGTGCGGGAGCTTAAGAGCCGGGGGCTATTCGATCCGATCCGCAAGGCCGCGGCGGCTGGCAAGCCCTACCTGGGTCTTTGTCTCGGAATGCAGCTCTTGTTTGACCGGTCGGCTGAAGGAACGGAAGAGGGGTGGGGCCTTCTGCGGGGAACCGTTCTCAGGTTTCCGCATTTTATGAAATCTCCCCACATGGGCTGGAACCGCGTCCGTTTGGCGACACCCGCTCTGGAGCGGACTTACGGGATTGAGGGTGACGGACGTTTTTATTTTGTACACTCGTACTTTGTGGTTCCAAAGGATACGGCGGACACCTTCGGGACAACGGATTACGGCTTTGACTTCACCTCCGCGGTTCGAAAAGGAAATATTATGGCGACTCAATTCCATCCGGAAAAAAGCCAGGCTCAGGGCCTGCGTTTTCTCAAGTCCGCGGTGCGCGAGCTGACACGATGATCGTGATCCCCGCGATCGACCTCAGAGGCGGCAAAGTGGTGCGTCTCACTCAGGGTGAGTACGATAAGGAATCGCGGTATGGCGTATCGGCCGAAGAGACGGCCCGGCGGTTTTTGGACGCGGGCGCGCACCGCATTCACGTGGTCGATCTTGACGGCGCCCGTGAAGGCAAGCCGCTGGAGATGGGCACGCTGGAGCGGTTGGTTCGCGCCGTGCCAGCGCAGTACGAAGTCGGCGGAGGAATTCGCAAACCCGAAACCATCGATCAATATCTAAAGAACGGCGTCTCCTTCGTGGTTCTTGGGACACGGGCGTGTCTGGACCGCGGCTTTTTGCGTGAAGTGCTCGCCGCCTTCGGCCGCCGCGTTATCGTAGGCGTGGACGCCCGCGACGGACGCGTGGCCACTGACGGCTGGACCAAGGTGACCGACGTGAAGGCGCATGACCTGATCGATTTTGTCGTCACCGCGGGCGGAGCGCAGATCATTTACACGGACATATCGAAGGACGGAATGATGCAGGGGCCGAATCTTGAACAGGTCAAGGCCGTGCTCAAGATTCCAGGAGCGGAGATCATCGCTTCCGGCGGGGTGAAGGATTTGGCGGATATTCAGTCGTTTTTGGATATCAGCGCGCCGAATTTGGTGGGTGCCATTGTCGGCAAGGCGCTCTACGAAGGCAAGTTGGATCTGGATCAGGCGGTGAAGTTGTGTCTGAACGATCCCAAGGCAAGCCGTGCTCGCTAAACGGATCATCCCGTGTCTGGACGTGAAGGGCGGCCGCGTGGTCAAAGGGATCAATTTTTTGGAGCTGCGCGACGCGGGAGACCCTGTTGAAGCGGCGGCTCAGTACGAAAAAGAAGGGGCGGATGAGCTCGTCTTTCTCGACATCACCGCCTCAAGCGACGCGCGGCCCATTCTGATGGATGTGGTGCGCCGCACCGCGGAAAAAGTTTTTATGCCGCTCACGGTCGGCGGCGGCGTACGCTCCGTTCAGGATGTGCGCGATCTGCTGTTGGCGGGCGCGGACAAGGTCAGCATGAATACGGCGGCAGTCGAAGATCCGGACCTCATCCGCCGGTCAGCCGAGCGATTTGGCAGCCAATGCGTGGTCGTCGCGGTGGACGCGAAGCGGGACGGCGAGGGCTGGAAGGTCTACACGCATGGCGGCCGGACGAGAACCGATAAAGATGTCGTGGAATGGGCGCTCGAAGTACAGCGGCTCGGCGCGGGAGAAATCTTGCTGACCAGCATGGACAAGGACGGGACCAAGAGCGGGTTTGATCTTGAGTTGACCCGCGCCGTCTCGGACGCGGTCGAGATTCCGGTGATCGCTTCCGGCGGTGTTGGGAGTTTGGAGCATTTAGCCGAAGGCCTTACTTCGGGGCACGCGGACGCGGTGCTGGCCGCGTCAATTTTTCACTTTAGAGAACACACGATACAGGAAGCCAAGGGCTTCCTCAAAGGCCGCGGAATCGCGGTCCGCGGATAAGAGAAAGGTCAAAATATGAATCACGACAAATTTATCGCACGCCTTAAGTTTAACGCCGACGGACATGTTCCGGCCATTATCCAGGATGAGTCCGGCCGGGTTCTGACGCTCTGCTACATGAACAAGGACGCTCTCGTGAAGACGCTGGAGGAACGCTACATTTATGTGTACCGTCGTTCGCTCGGCAAGCTCATGAAAAAGGGCGAAACTTCCGGTCATGTCCAGGAAGTGAAGTCTGTCGCGCTTGATTGCGAGGGCAAATCTCTCCTGATCCGCATCAAGCAGCATGTTGCCGGCTGCCACAAGGGGTACTTTAGCTGCTACTTTGAGGAGTACAACGGCAAGGACGGCTTTGAGATCGGCGACAAAATCGTTTTTAATCCTGATAAGGTCTATAAATAAGTTGCAGCTCAAACCCGGATTTGCTGAATTTGCCAAATTGGCCCGCAAGGGCAATGCCGTCCCGGTCTATGCCGAGATGACCGGAGACCTGGACACGCCTGTCTCGGCGTATCTCAAAACGAATCCCGGTTACACGGGATTTTTGCTCGAGTCCGTCGACGGAGGTCTCACGCAGGCGCGCTATTCCTTCATCGGAGTTGAGCCCAAGCGTTTCATCGTATCTGATCATAACGGCACGCGGCTGACGGACGGCGACCGCGTCATCGACCGCTTTGGCAAACTCGACCCGTTAGACGCGCTAAAAAAAGTTCTCGGCGAGTACCAATACGTTGCTTCTCCGGATTTGCCGCGCTTTTGCGGCGGAGCGGTCGGGTTCCTGGGCTATGATGCCAACCGTATTTTTGAGCGCCTTCCCGAAATGAAGGGCGAAATGCAGTACCCGGTACTTTCGTTTGCCATCGCGGAAGATCTGGTGATTTTTGACCATGTGAAGCGCCGCATGACACTCGTGGCCAATGCCGTGATCCAAAAAGGCAAAGGCGCCGCTCACGTGGAGGCTGTTCGCCGCGCGTATGATGATGCCGCCGGCCGCATCGCGCGCATGCGCGAGCGTCTTGAATCGCGTTCCCTGTCGGTTCCGGGGCCTGTTTCTGCCAAGTCTTCCTCGCCGATCGTCTCTAATTTTTCCAAAGAAGGGTTCAAAAAAGCGATCCGCAAGGCCAAGGAGCATATCCGCATCGGGGATATCTTTCAGATCGTGATTTCGCAGCGGTTCACGCGGAAAACCGCGGTGCATCCGTTCAATCTGTACCGGGCCCTGCGCAGCGTGAATCCTTCACCGTATATGTTCTTTTTGTCCTGCGGAGGGTTTCATCTGGTCGGATCTTCGCCTGAAGTGCATGTGCGCTGCGAAGAAGGCGTGGTCGAGCTGCGCCCGATCGCCGGAACCCGCCGCCGGGGAAAAACGGACGAGGAAGACCGCGCGCTTGCCGCTGAGCTCCTCAAGGACAAGAAGGAGCTTGCCGAGCATGTCATGTTGGTGGACCTCGGCCGCAACGATCTGGGAAGAGTGTGTGATACCGGATCGGTCAAAGTCAGCGAATTCATGGTGATCGAACGCTACTCGCATGTCATGCATATCGTGAGTCATGTGAAAGGGCTGCTAAAAAAAGGCTTTGATGCCTTTGACGTGATCCGCGCGACGTTCCCGGCCGGCACGGTGAGCGGCGCGCCCAAGATCCGCGCTATGGAATTGATCGCCAGGATGGAGCCGCATCATCGCGGGCCTTACGCGGGAATGGTCGGCTACTTTAGCTTTTCGGGTAATTTTGATTCGTGTATCACGATCCGCACGGCGGTCGTGGAGAACGGCCAAGTGTGGGTGCAGGCCGGCGCCGGCGTGGTGCTGGATTCGGATCCGGAATTTGAGTGGGAAGAGTCCCGCAACAAGGCGAAAGGTGTCTTTGCGGCGCTGGACCAGGCGGAACGGGGGCTCGAATGATATTGATGATCGATAACTACGATTCGTTTACTTACAACCTCGTGCAATATTTTGGCGAGCTTGGGCAGAAGCTTGTGATCAAGCGCAACGATGAGATCTCACTGGCGGATATCCGCAAGATGAGGCCGGACCGCATCGTGATCTCACCGGGACCCGGCGCTCCCAAGGACGCGGGTATCTCGGAGAGCGTCATTAAGACTTTTGGGTCAAAGATACCGCTGTTGGGTGTTTGCCTGGGTCATCAGGCCATCGGCGAGGTCTTCGGCGGCAAGATTCGGGTAGCGGACCGCATCATGCACGGTAAGACTTCCGAAATACACCATGACGGTCATCCGCTTTTTGCCGGCATTGCCAGCCCTTTCACGGCGACTCGTTATCACTCCCTTCTAATCGAGCCCAAGAGTCTTCC
>JAGOUK010000195.1 GCA_018061225.1 Candidatus Omnitrophota bacterium
CTTCGAGATGACTGAGCCCGTCGATCATCCGGGCCCACGCGATATCACCCGCGGGACGATTCACCGTGCTAAAGAGTTCCCTGCCGCCCGCGTCCAGCTTCATGTACCGCCCGTCCAATCTCTGCAACGCGGTGCGGATCTTCGGACGATGGCAGGTGGTCGAGTTCGAAAGAATATGGATTGGAACACCGGGCGCGCAGCGGTCCCGCACGGCGATCAGGGCGTCGACGACTTCGGCAAACTGAGGGTGGATCGTGGGCTCGCCATTGCCCGCAAGGGTGAGACAGTCCAGGGGAAGTCCTTCCCGGCGAATTTGATCCAGGCGGGCGGCCGTTTCGGATTCAATCTCCGCGATCGTCGGAAACCCGGTGTGGTGACTCTCCGGGGACGGGCTGTATTGGCAGTAAATGCAGTCGAGGTTGCAGACTTTTTGATCCGCCGGAAGCAGGTTGATCCCCAGCGAGGTCCCGAAGCGGCGCGATCTGATAGGGCCGTAGACGATGGACGACTGCAGCGGAATCGTAACCGGACTCATCGCGGCCCGCTCAAAGAGGCTGCGGCCGGAGACGCCAGCACATCCAGTCTTTCGGCAAGCTCATCCAAATCCGCAAGAAACTTACGGCACTCCGGCCCGTCCGCCTCAAAAAAATCGCCCGCGCTCTCCCGATAAAATTCAATGCCCCCCAGCAAATTCTCCCTAAATTCGTTCCGGCTGTCGGCCTCTTTGGACAAAGCGTCCGCGTCGGCTCCGGCCCGTTCGACCTGCTCTTTTAGATGATCGACGTAAAGCCTTAATTCGTTCACGAACACATGCGGCCGTTGGCACGACGGATCAAGAACATTGCCGCGCCCATAAATATGTCCGACCATTTCCTTCAACGTGCAGATCCTAGAAAAATAAGCGATGTTCGGGCCCGGGCAGATCGCGGGAGCGAGTGTTTTTTTGCGATCCCGGAGACCGTACTTGATCATCGCGCCGTCCCCCAGCTCCCGGCAGATACAGGCTTTTTCGAGAACGGCCTCGGTCCGCAGCCGGCGTTCTTCATCGCTGATTTCCTGCGCCCGCAGCTCCTCGAGCTTGAGGCGCTGATAGCGCGAGGACGCGACGCACAATGCCTCACCGTAATCGGTGTTCATGGCTAGATTTTTGTTAACACAGGGACTGCCCGGCTTGCCGTCCGCGATCCGCGCCAGCCGCAACGCTTCGCTGCCAGATCCTCTGAGATTGTAATAGGGAACGCCCAAGGGTGATGAGCGGCTCAGGTACACTTCCTTTTCGTTCGAGGCCAGGATCGCGAGCGTAGACGCATCCACCGCCGTCACCTCCGGCACCAGGAGAAACGGACTCCCCCAACCCACCGAGTCCACCTCAAACCGGCTCATCAGGAGCCGGTGTTCCTCCGAAGTCCCGATGCCGCCCTGCGCGGTGATGCGGACGGGATACGGCTCCGCGGGCACGGTGCGATTGGCCTTGGCAGCCGCCGCCTGATATAGCGGAAACAGAGACGCGACCAACTCCGCCTTTCTCGTCCTGAATTCCTCAAGGATCGGACCGAGCAGATGACCTTGTGTCGCAAACGCGTGGCCGCCGCAGTTTAATCCGGATTCGATACGGTACTCCCACACCCATACGCCCTTTTTGGCGAGCGTTTTGGCCTGAATAGACGCGGATCTAAAATCACTGACCTTAAGAACAACTTTTTTCTTCGGCGCCTGCCCGTCTTGGGGATAAAACCCCTCAAATTCGCCCACGTAGCTGTACAGGTAGGGGTTGAGTCCCGCCGAAAAAACCACCGACCCGCTCAGCGTGCTCAGCGCAAATCCGCGCAGCGCGGCCATCGCGTCAGAATCCTCACGAGGCAGGACTTCACCTCCAAAGCGGTTTTGGCGGTCGGCCTTGGTCATGATGTTGACGTCCGTCGCTCCGGCCCGGACACAATCCCGCAGCAGCCGCTCTTGCTCAGAACGCTCGGGTCCCGCCGCGGCCTCCAGACAGCTGTGATATGCCTGTTTGATCGGCGACGTGTCGTCCAGAAGCTCAAAAAACACGCACAGGTCGCTCTCTCCGTCGAAGGCCTGATTTTTTAGATCACTCACCTGCCGGGCAACGAGCCGGTCCACCAGATCCAGGTAGGCCGTGATTCGCGCGGCCCGGGCGTTCTTAACGCCGTCTGCGATGGGTTCGCAGGCCTCGCCGGCGGCCCGGCTGTAGAACTTTCTCATCTCCTCAATCAGATTGTCGTCCACCAGCGACATCACGCTGTCGATGCCGTAGCGGGCCACCTTGAGCGGCGTGTCGATCGTAAAGCCTGTGCCCATGACCGGAATATGAAATAAATGGGTTTGCATCGGATTCCTTTTTTTTAATACCGCATCAGACGGTAGACCGCCCCATGAGCGCTGACCCATCTGACAGAATTTCCGGATAATGACTTGGTCAAACTTTTAATAGGATAAGTCTATCCTGTATAAAATAATAGGTCAATGCCCGCAAGAGAAGCGGAGCGCACATCAAGCATTCAAATGCTAGGCGCGCCGCTGCGAAGCGTACTCTTTGTGTACGTAAGCGGCGGCGCAACGACGCAGATGATGCCTTATGTGCGAAAAATTGGTTGGGGAACTAGGGCTCGAACCTAGAC
>JAGOUK010000035.1 GCA_018061225.1 Candidatus Omnitrophota bacterium
TAATAATCCTTACCCAGCTCAACCTGCGGTCTGCCGGAGGCCTGTCGATGCCGGTTGGTGTCCCGCAACGAATAAACGCAGCCGCAATACTGCTGGGCATAAAACGCTTCCTCTTTCGCCAAGTCAATCATCCGCGTTGAGCCTCCCGCCTTACGCCAGTTGAGGTCCCAATAGGTCATTCCCGGGTGCAAGGCCGCTGCCCGCTGACCCGCTTTTGTGATCTGCTCAAAATCCTTCCATCGGGATATCCCCAGACTGGATGTGAACACATCAAACCCATTGGCGCGGGCGTACTCCGCCGTCTTCACAAATCTCATATCAAAGCAGAGGGTGCAGCGCTCACCCCGCTCAGGATCGTTCTCATGCCCTTTGGTTTTTTGGAACCAGTTGTCCGTATCATAATCCGCGTCGGTGAAGGGTATGCCGAGCTTTTGCGCGTAACGAATATTCTCATCCTTGCGGAGCAGATATTCCTTTTGGGGATGGATGTTGGGATTATAAAAATAAATCTCAAGCTTAACGCCGGATTCCACGATCCGCTCCATCAGGGGAGCCGCGCATGGCGCGCAACAGGAATGCAGCAACACCCGCCCGTCAGCCGACGGCGGTTTGACTTTAAACTTATCAGGCAACAAACCGTTATTCGAAGAACAAGACTCGCTCATCAGCCCGCGTCTCCTTGATAATCATTCTGATCCGATCTCGTCGACAGAACCCGTATCCTATCAAATCCCAAATAAAACAGCCTCGGAATTGCACCCGAGGCTGTGTGAAGTCGGTAGGTCCAGGCACCGCGTTTTAGCGGCGCGTTTCCTTTACCACTCGAGCGAGCCGCCGGTTTGATACTCGGTCACCCGGGTCTCGAAGAAGTTTTTTTCCTTCTTGAGGTCGATCATTTCGCTCATCCAAGGAAATGGATTCTCCGAACCGTAGAGACGCGGTAGGCGGAGTTTTTCAAGCCGTCGATCCGCGATGTACTGCACGTATTCCTTGAACATATCAGAGTTCAGGCCAAGCACGCCGTTCGGCAGACAGTCTTTGGCGTAGTTGTACTCGAGCGTCACGGCCATCTTGATCTTTTCGACGACGGAGGCCTGGAAGGCGGGTGTCCAGATATCAGGATTCTCGTCGATGATGACATTGATCATGTCGAGACCAAAGTTCATGTGCATGCTCTCGTCCCGCAGAATGTATTGGATCTGCTCGCAGGCGCCCGGCAGACGATTCTGACGGCCAAACTGAAGCAGCATCACAAAACCGCTGTAGAAGAAGATACCTTCCATGATCGCGTAATATCCGATGAGGTTATCCAGCAGACGCTCGCGGCCGCGGACAGACTTGCACTCAAAGTTATCGCTCAGGATGTCCTCGGTGAGCTTCATCTGAAACTCATCCTTGTCATAAATTGTCGACACTTCGCGGTACATATTGAAGATCTCGCCGTCGTCCATCGACAGCGATTCAATGATGTATTGATACGAGTGGATATGAATCGCTTCTTCAAAGGCCTGGCGGAGCAGGTATTGGCGGCACTCGGGGTTGTCGATGTAGCGGTAAATCGCCAACACTACGTTATTGGCCACGATCGTATCGGCCGTGGAAAAAAAGCCCAGGTTCCGCTTGATGACGCGGCGCTCATCTTCCGTGAATCCTTGCGGATTGTTCCACTGCTCGATATCCCGCTGCATCATGATTTCCTGCGGCATCCAGTGATTGGCGCAAGCATCCAAATAGTACTGCCATGCCCACTTGTACTTGATGGGAATCAGCTGGTTAACATCTACAACCTTATCGTTGTTGATAATCCTCTTGGCGGAAGAATTCACGCGATCCGAGGTCTTCCTGAGGCTGGTGAATCCGGCAATATCGCTCATCGTATTATCTCCTTAACTATTAAAAATCTCGGACAGATACCAAAATTACTGACAGGCTTCGCAATCCGGACCGTTCTGAATGCTGCACTGCTTCTTTTCTTCCTCAGTGAATTCAGTCTTGGCGACCGCATCTTCTTCCGTCCTGCCCTTTTGACCAAGCACGTTACCGTACTTGTTGACGTCGAGTGTGCTCTTCTCGATGCGCGTCGCTCCAAGTGATCTCAGGTAGTAGGTCGTTTTCAAACCCGCTTCCCAGCAGCGCATGTACATATCACCAAGCTTCTTACCGCTCGTCGAAGCCTGATATAAGTTGAGAGACTGCCCCATATCGATCCACTTCTGACGGCGGGCGGCGGCTTCCACCACCCACTCATAATCCACCTCAAACGCGGTCGGGTACTTTTGCTTGATGTGTTGAGGGATGCGGCCGATCTCTTGCACGCTTCCGTCGAAGTACTTGAGGTCATTGATCATGTCGTCATCCCAGAAGCCGAGACGCTTCAAATCCTGGACCAGGTACTCGTTGGGCACTGTGAATTCTCCGGAAAGATTGCTCTTCACGAAGATATTCTTGTACGTCGGTTCGATCGAGGATGTCACACCCACGATATTGGCAATGGTCGCCGTCGGCGCGATCGCCATGACATTGGAGTTACGCATCCCGTGCTGCTGAACCGACTCACGAACCGGCGTCCAATCCATCTTCGCGGACCGGTCGACTCGGACCGGAACTCCGCGCTCTTCTTCCATGGTCTGAAGCGTATCGATTGGTAAAAGACCGCGCGACCACTTGGAACCCGGATAGGAGGCATAGGCCCCCCGCTCGGAGGCCAATTGACTTGATGCCAAGATCGCGTAGTAAGAGATGGCTTCCATGCTCTCGTCCGCAAATTCGACGGCCTGCTGCGACGCATAGCTCATGTTCTGGAGATAAAGCGCGTCTTGGAAACCCATGATCCCCAACCCTACCGGCCGATGCTTCTCATTCGCCGCGGACGACTCCTTGGTCGGGTAGTAATTGATGTCGATGACATTGTCGAGCATGCGCACCGCCACTGTGACCGTATCCCGCAGGAGGTCATGGTTAATGCCCCGTTCTGTGGTGTGTTCTGCCAAATTAACGGAGCCCAAGTTGCAAACAGCGGTTTCCTGCTCTGAAGTGTTCAGTAGAATTTCCGTGCAGAGATTTGAGCTGTGCACCACGCCGCAGTGATCCTGAGGGGATCTGAGATTGGAAGGGTCCTTCCAGGTGATCCAGGGGTGACCCGTCTCGAACAACATGGTCAGCATTTTGCGCCACAGTTGCACGGCTTGAAGCGTCTTATGCCGAATCTTCCCCTGCTTGGCGAGTGCTTCGTACTCTTCATAACGCTTTTCAAAGGCCTGGCCGTACAGATCATGCAGGTCTTTGGCATCGCTCGGGCTAAAGAGTGTCCACTCACCGTTGTTCTTCACGCGCTTCATGAACAAATCCGGAATCCAGTTGGCCGTGTGCATGTCGTGCGTGCGGCGGCGGTCGTCTCCCGTATTTTTGCGAAGCTCCAAGAACTCTTCGATATCCAAATGCCAGCTCTCAAGATACGCGCACATGGCACCCTGACGCTTGCCGCCTTGATTCACCGCCACCGCGACGTCGTTGGCCACCTTGAGGAATGGGATAATCCCCTGGCTCTTGCCATTCGTTCCCTTGATGCGGGAACCCATCGCGCGGACATAAGTCCAATCGTTACCAAGTCCTCCCGACCATTTGGAGAGCATCGCGTCGTCCTGCATGCACTTGAAGATATGCAGCAGATCATCCTTGATCGTTGTCAGATAGCAGGAAGATAGCTGCGAATGGATGGTGCCGGCATTGAAGAGAGTCGGGGTCGAAGAAACGAAGCGGTTGGTGGACAGGGTGTCATAAAACTTCACCGCCCAGGCGTTCTTATCCTTTTCCTTTTTGGCAAGACCCATGGCCACGCGCATCCAGAACACTTGAGGAATTTCGAGGCGGCGGTCCTGCCAGTGGATGAAGTACCGGTCATAAAGCGTTTGAAGACCCATGTATCGGAAGGTCAGGTCGCGCTCCGGCTTGATCTTTTTGCCAAGAAAATCAAGATCGAAGTCCAAAAGATCGGGACTCAACAGCTCATGCTGAACCGCCTTGCGGATGTACTGCCCCAGGTAGCGGGGGTATTCCGTGCGGACGCTGTCCAAACTCACCGGCGCGCCGATGGCTTCCTGATACCCTTTTAGCAGAAGAAGACGGGATGCCACTTGGCTGTAATTGGGTTCTTTCTCAATCATGGCCCTCGCGGCCAGAATGTTGGTGAAGTCGATCTGCGCTTCCGTGATGCCGTTGAAGTAATTCTTCAGTGACTCCTTGACAATATTCTCAGCCGAAACATTCTCGAGCCCGGCGCAGGCGGTACCGACCTTGAACACCAGTTCTTCAACATCGAGCTCTTTAAGCTCTCCATCAGCGCCGCGAACCATGTAGCTCTTGGCCCATTCGAACTTCGGTTCGCCCTTAAGCTTCGCCGCGCGTCCCCGACGCCGCTCTTCACGGTAAACGATATAACGCTTGGCCACTTCAAAATAGCTGCTGGACATGAGGGTGCGTTCGACGAGATCTTGGAGCTCTTCAATGGGAACGGCTCCGCCCTGAGACCACTTGGTACGGACTTCGGATACCACGCGCTCCGAGAGGCCCCTCGCCGCGTTCAGATGGTCCTCCGACAGGCGGCCGTCGTACGCGGCGCGAAAAGCCTTGGCGATCGCGATGGTGATCTTCTCGGGCTTAAAGGAGACTTCTTTTCCATCGCGTTTGACGGTGCGATAAAGCTCAAAGATGGCCCGGCGAGCCGCGTGTTCCCGACGGTAATTGGCATAGCCTTCGGCGACCTGGCGGGAACCGTTCTCATACAGCTGGCGAATCACTTCATCCTGGATCTCTTCAACATTCAGGCGGCCGGACTTGGAGGCGCGGTCCAAGAGGACATCGGCCACGCAATGCGTGATCTTGTCGACTTCGGCCTGCACTTCCACCGGCAAGTCGGTCTCGCGCGGGATGCCGCGAATCTCTTTAAATGAGTTCGCGACCGCCGCCTCTATACGCGCCATATTGAAGGGGACCAGTTGCCCGTTGCGCTTTTGAACTTGAAGTGTTGATCCGGCGGCGGTGTTATTTGACATGATCCAGTTTCTCCTCGATTGAGCGATTTTGGGGACAGCAATACCTTAGATTTGAAATACTTGTCATAAATTGTTAACTGTTTGTACTAGATGCCTGAGAGGGGCTAGAACCACTATATGTTGGGTTTGACGCGTTTCTCATGACTAGATTTAGTATAATTCTGCACTTTCAGAAGTCAACAATTTTTTTTAATGCTCAAAAATCGAAAGAACTTAATTTAGTTTTTTACGAGCTTCTGAGAGGGAGATTCCGCGACATGATATAGCGTCCGCGTCGGATACGCAAAACCAATTCCTTCATCCAGAAAAAGTTTCATGATAGCGATATTCACCGCGTGCTGAATATCCATATAAATATTGTAATCACGGTCCAAAACAAAATAGACCGTTTCAAAATCCAAACTAGAATCCCCGTAGGCCTTAAAATGCGACCGATCGAACTTGGTCTTGCTGATCCCCTCGATGATTTGCCGGACCATCCCGGGTATCCGCTCAAGCTTATCGGGAGGTGTTTGATACACGACACCAAACGTGAATACGATGCGGCGCTTTTCCATTCGCTTAAAGTTGCGGATCCGGCTGGCCATGAGATTCGAGTTCGACACGATCAAAAGATCCCCGCCCAGGGACCGGATGCGCGTACTTTTGATCCCGATCTTTTCAATCTCACCCATGAATTCATCAACCACAATGAAGTCACCATCCACGAAGGGCTGGTCAAACACGATCACGAAATAGTTAAAGAGATCTCCGAGAATCGTCTGCGCGGCCAAGGCTACCGCCACGCCTCCGATCCCGAGACCAGCCACCACCGCGTTCACATCAAATCCCAGGTTATCCAATAGGAAGAGGATCGCCACTCCCCAGATCAAGACCTTGAGAATAGTCAGAATACTCTTGGAAGCGAAGCTGCCCGCAGATTCTGATTTAATCCAGGAGTTACGGATAAAAAATGAGGTGATGTCGAGCAGCAATCGAACCGCTTGAAATATAAGCACGGCCTTGAAGGCGCCCGCCAAAAATCGATCCGCTCCCTTAGACAGATCCAGATGGTAAAACGCGAAGTAGAATGCCGCCGCGTAAAGGATGGGAAGAACTGACCGATCAAATCCGTCGATGAGAATATCGTCGATGAGGGTCGAAGTCTTTGCGGCCGCTTTTTTAAGAATCCCTACCACCCACACCTTGACGAACCACAGAAGCAGCATGGACAGGACAAAAATAATGGCTGATTCGCCCAAATCCCGAACGGTGTTTTGGCGGAATACCTGCAGATTCAAATAAGCTTGGATTTGGTCGTGAGTCATGGCGTGCTCCTGGTCAGTGAGTGAATAGATTTTTATTATATGACTTCACTTTGATTTTGCACGCACAAATTTGAGCCGCTTATCTGAGCTCAGAAGTGATCCGTATGTCAGCTCCGGAAGCCGTGAGTTTACGGCTAAAATACCCTCCTGTGAGAGCGTCAATTCCAGCCGTGTACTCATCAATCTGAAGCATTCGATCAACGGCTTTGTCGAGCCCCGCGGATCCTTCGATCAATGACGCGATTTGAAGTCTGCGGCGTGCGTAGTAAAGGTGATTGAGTTGATTTAGCAGCTCGTCTCTCAGCTGCACCATCAACTTAGATCGGTTGTCGATGGTGGTTTGATCGGTGCTCCAGATCAGATCCCCCAGATCCCAACTCAGATCTACTGACCACTGGACATCCTTTTCGTTGGGCCCTTTTATAAAGCGGTCGACATCGCCGGTCCCGCCCCGGTCGATATCCACCGTTTCATCCTCTCCTTGGTCCGAACCGATGGCGAACGTTGGCAGCCAGGCGCGGCGGGCGGCAAGGCGTCGCCACTCGATAATCTTGTCCGGATGAACTTCCGCATAGCGCGCCGCAACTCCCTGCAACTCCAATATTCCAGGCTCATGATTAAAGTTACGAACAACGGCCTGTGCTTTTTGAGCGTTGTTGCCTAAACGCATCCTAAGATACCCCTCGATCTCAGGATGCTCGTACTTGAACACTCCTTTTTCCGTCACCGCCATCAGACGATCGCCGTCTGCTTCATAAGTTAAATACCTAAAGTTAGCCCCCGGCCACCCTGAAGCCAAACGCAAGCCGGCGCCTCCGGCAGCGTCGGTAATTCGAACGCCATCCGAAAAAATCAAGGCTGCCGCAGAGCTGTTGATAGCGACAGGCGGCGCGATCACCTCGCCGGCGAGCGACGGACTGAGACGCAGGTTGAGACTGCCACTATCAACCGTGAAGGATTTGACCCCATCCACAATTCTTATATCGCCATTATCCGCAAACCAAAAATAAGCAGCCGGAGCGGGTGCCGCGTCGACAGAAATATTTTCACCCTCCGCCGCCTCTCCCTCATCCAAAGATTCGTTCTTCGGCTCCGTTGTGGACTCAAAAGTTTTGCGGTAAACCTGCGCCCAGTCCCCCGCTCGGTATCGCACCCAAACACCCCCTGATCCGGCAACCCAGATCCGCCCGCTGTCGTCTTGCTCAATCTGCCTCACTGACTGGCCCGAAAAAGCTTGAACCGTGTTCCAGGTGACCCCTGTATCGATGCTCACCTGCAGCCCATTAGCCCTGCCTGCGTAAAGCTCCCCGTCCGCGCACAAAAACGCTTGCGTGGGATTGTTAGGGTCCATAAATTGACTAACGGGTTCCCAGCGCTTCCCGCTATCCGTACTGTGATAAACATTCCTGGCCGAAACAGCCCACCACGACTCTCCCGCAGCATCCTGTCTCAAGACGATAATCGAGTGAGTCGCTGGAACCGTCAAGACACGCCGCCAATCTCGCCCCGCGTTCTTGGACTCAAGAATGCCGCCCTCGACACCCAAAAGGACACGACCCGGCGACAAAGCATCAGACTGGTAGGCGTGGATTTTTGTATCCACCGCTGTTCGAAAAGGCTGCTCCCATGCAGCCCATGCGAGCCGGCCCGAATGAACCCATGAGCAAGCTATCAATAAGGCGATCCCCAGTCGCATCATATCTACCCCCTTTAGATTTGTTTATTTATCATATTTGTTTGTGTTTTATATATCAGTACCAACCCTTCCTGTCAAGCGATCTGTATTGAACCGCTTCCTGGATATGCCCCAATCGGATAACGTCTTCGTTGGCCAAATCGGCCAGTGTCCTCGCCACTTTAAGGACCTTGTGATAGGCCCTGCCGCTAAAACTCAGTTCTTCCATGGCCCGCCTCAAAAACTTCATCGCGTCTTCATCGGGCTCGCAATACGCCTCGACCTCCTTTCCCTCCAACTGCGCGTTGAGGGCATACACCGTCCCATGAAATCGGTCCGCCTGCCTCCGCCTCGCTGCCTCCACCCGGACATGAACTTCGCGTGATGATTCGCCGGCAGGTTTACCAGCAAAGTCCTCCACTCCCAAGCGCCTGACTTCCAGATGCATATCAATCCGGTCCATCAAGGGTCCCGACACTTTGCCCATATAATTTTTGATCTGAATAGGGGTGCAATAACACGCATGCTGGTCATCGGTGAAGTATCCGCACGGACATGGATTCATTGCTGCCACGAGCATGAACTGCGCCGGAAAAGTAAGGCTGGTTGACGCTCGAGAAACCACCATTCTCCCGTCCTCAAGCGGCTGCCTCAAAACCTCCAGCGCGTCGCGTTTAAACTCCGGAAGCTCGTCCAAAAACAAAACACCATGATGAGCGAGGCTAATCTCCCCGGGCTTGGGATAGCTTCCGCCGCCCACCAAAGCAACGGCCGAGATAGTGTGATGCGGCGAGCGGAATGGCGGCGTCACAATAAGTCCATCACGCTTCTTGAGAAGCCCAGCGACGCTGTGAATCTTGGTCGTCTCAACAGATTCGGTGAAGTTCAGGTCGGGAAGTATTCCAGGGATTCTCTTAGCCAGCATAGTCTTGCCGGATCCTGGAGGACCAATCATCGCCAAGTTGTGACCGCCGGCACAGGCGACCTCAAGAGCTCGTTTTGCCAATCTCTGTCCTCTCACCTCTTTTAAGTCCGGTTTGGACTTTTTCTTAACCGCCTGCCCGTCCGATCCGTCCGGTGACGTTTGCGGCCTGGGGCTTGCCACGAGTTCCACGGCCTCCAAAAGCGTCAGCGCGGGACACAGACTGGCCGTCTTCACGCAGGAGACTTCACGCTGATTTTCTTTGGGATAAATAAAATGACGCGAGCCGTCCGCGTACCCGGCCACTCGCGATAATGCGCCCGGAACTCCTCTCACCCGACCATCCAGCGCCAGCTCTCCGCAGAATACGCACGCGGCAAGATGCCCGACGCCGATTTGCTCAGAAGCAATGAGAATTCCGACCGCGATCGCCAAGTCAAAGCCGGATCCCTCTTTTCGGATGTCCGCGGGAGCCAGATTGATCGTTATTTTTTTGGCAGGAAAATGAAATCCCGAGTTTCTGATGGCAGATAGCACGCGGACCTGACTTTCTCGGCAAGCCGCATCCGGCAATCCCACAATCTGAAATGAGGGCAGACCTTGCG
>JAGOUK010000196.1 GCA_018061225.1 Candidatus Omnitrophota bacterium
ATCATCGTCACCAGCGATAAGGATATTTGTCAGCTCGTCGGCGACCGGATCAGCGTGATGGACCCGGGCAAGGATTACGCCGTGCTGGGCCCCATGGAAGTGCGTGAAAAGCTTGGCGTGGCTCCGGATCAAGTCGTTGATTATCTCGCCATGGTGGGGGATGCCTCGGACAATATTCCAGGAGTTCCGGGAATCGGACCCAAGACGGCGGTAGAACTGATCGGTGAATTCGGCACGCTCGACGGCGTGTATCGGAATCTGGATAAGATCAAAGGGGTTAAGCAGCGGAATCTGCAAGAGAACGAAAAGACCGCGCGCCTCGCCCAGGAATTGGCGACCATCGATTGCGCCGTACCGCTGCATGTCTCCGAAAATGATCTCAAGTTGCGCGAGCCGGACATGGACGCGCTCAAAGAAATTTATAAGGAACTCGAATTCAAGTCCTTCCTCAAAGAACTTCCTCACCCGACCACTCAGGATTCAGTGGAAACCCAGTATCATCTTGTGGCCTCGGCCAAAGAATGGAAAGGGCTGCTCGCTAAGCTCCACAAAGTAAGCCGCTTTAGCCTGGACTTCGAAACCACGGGTGTGGATGCGCTCAATGTGAAGCCGGTGGGGCTGTCTTTCTCATTTCAGTCGCACGAGGCGTATTTTGTGCTGTTTGATATCCACGCTTCCGGCCGGAGCGAACTTGCCGCCGCGGATGTGCTCGCGGACCTCAAGCCCATTCTGGAAGATCCGGGCGTCAAAAAGATCGGTCAGAACATCAAATACGAGATGATGGTGCTCAAGGCTCACGGGATTGAGCTCAAAGGCGAGGCGTTCGACACGATGGTGGCCTCGTATCTCTTGAACCCGTCCAAATCCACGCATAATCTCGGTGAGCTGGCGGCCGAACATCTGGATGAGCGGCTGGTCGAGATTGAGAGCCTCATTGGAACGGGCAAGAAGCAGATCACGATGGCCGAGGCGGACCTGGACAAGCTGTATCGTTACGGCTGTCAGGATTCGGACGTGGTTTGGAGGCTGGCGGGGATCCTGGAGCCCAAGATCGCCGACTCGGGAATGACCGACCTTTTTGAAAAGATCGAAATGCCGCTGATCCGGGTTTTGTGCGATATGGAAACGGCCGGGATCGCGGTGGATGTTAAGTTTCTCGAAGAATTTTCGGCGCGGATGGAGAAGGAGATCGCCGCGCTCACGATCAAGATTCACAAGACGGCCGGAGGGGAGTTCAACATCAATTCCCCCAAGCAGCTGGCGGAGATCCTTTTTGACCGACTCAAACTTCCCCACACGCGGAAGACCAAGACGGGGTACACGACCGACGCGAGCGCGCTTGAAGAGCTGGCCTCGATGCATGAGCTTCCCGCGCAGATCCTTGATTACCGGGAGCTGGCCAAGCTCAAATCCACGTATGTGGATCCGCTGCCCGAGATGCGCAGTCCGCGCGACCGGCGTATTCACACGTCTTACAATCAGACGGTGACGGCGACGGGCCGGCTGTCCTCGAGCGACCCGAATCTTCAGAATATTCCGATCCGCACCGAAGAGGGGCGTGAGGTGCGCAGAGCCTTCGTCGCGCCGAAGGGTTCTGTGCTTTTGTCGGCCGATTATTCTCAGATCGAGCTCAGAATTTTGGCGCACATGTCAGGAGATCCCAATCTGACCCGGGCCTTCGCCGACAATCAGGACGTGCATGCTTATACGGCGAGTCTGGTGTTCGGCGTGGAGCTGGCGGAGGTCACGCCGCAGATGCGTGATCAGGCCAAGACGGTGAACTTTGGCGTTTTGTACGGCATGGGGCCGTTCGGCCTGGCGCGTTCGCTCAAGATCAGTCAGGAGGCCGCGCGCGACTTCATCAAGGCGTATTTTGAACGGTATCCCAAGATCAAATCTTTTATGGATGACACCCTGGCTTCGGCCCGATCCAAAGGGTATGTTGAGACGCTGCTCAAGCGGCGCCGCTACATTCCGGACATCGAGTCCAAGGACATGCGGATGCGGCAGTTCGCCGAACGCACGGCGATCAACGCGCCGGTGCAGGGGACAGCGAGCGATCTCATCAAGATCGCCATGGTGTCGATCCATGAGCGTCTGCAGCGGCCCGATGCCCCCGCCGGGACGCGGATGCTGCTGCAAGTGCATGATGATCTTGTTTTTGAAGTTCCAGAAAAGAGCCTCACGGCCGCGGCGGAGCTGGTCCGGCAGGAGATGGAAAATGCCATCAAGCTCTCGGTGCCGGTGCTCGTGAGCGTCAAGGCGGGGCCCAATTGGAAAGAGATGGAGAAACTGAAGATCCGATGAATATTCTTTTTTGCGCGGCGGAAGTGGTGCCGTTCTCCAAAACAGGCGGCTTAGCTGATGTGGCCGGATCTTTGCCGCTGGCCCTGGGTAAGCTCGGCCATCAGGTGCTGATTGCCACGCCGCAATACGAAGCTCAGGCGGTTCAGCGGCTGGTGAGGATCTCAGACAGGGTTCAGGTTATATTTATTGAGCATCCCGGATACTTCTTTAGAGACGGCATTTACGGCACGGTGAAGCAGGGGGTTTACGCGGATCACCCGGATAACGCGGCGCGTTTTTCCTTTTTGTGTCATGAAGCG
>JAGOUK010000197.1 GCA_018061225.1 Candidatus Omnitrophota bacterium
GGCTTCAACCAGTCCGGGCGCATTGCGCCATACACATCCTTGGCCAACACATGAAGTCGAGGGGTCACGAGCACATGCCAGAGCTTAAGTTTTGACTTCACCGGGGTCAAAATCTCTCCCCTACCTCCCCCGACCGCAAATGGCGATTCAAGAATAAAAAACGGAATATCGCTTCCAAATGTCGCCGCAAGGCGGATCAATTCTTTCTGACCCAATCCAAGCTTCCAAAGTCGGTTGAGCGCCAAAAGCGTCGTCGCGGCATCGCTCGACCCTCCCCCCAGACCCGACGCGACCGGGAGCGCCTTTTTTAAATGTATTTTGACGCCGGTGCGGATCTTGCATTCAGCGCGCAGCAGCTCAGCCGCGCGGACGACGAGATTCTTGGGTCCGGTGGGAAGTGTGGAATGATCGGTGGTGAGCCGCACGCCGGTCGGCTGTTCCCGAAACGTCAGCGTGTCACAGGCATCGATTGCCTCAAACAACGTGTCCAGCTCATGGAAGCCGTCAGCTCGCTTCCTGAGGACGCGAAGCAGCAGATTGACTTTGGCGGGTGCCGGAACCGTGAGCGCGCGGGACATCAGGAAATACTGAAGCCGAAGACTTCGAGCGCGTTCTTGAAGGCGTTCGGCTGCGTGGAATCCTTGACCATGCGGGTGCTGATCAGCTCGTCTTCCGTGATCTTCTTCGCTTCAAAGATCTTCATCGTGCTCTTGCCGATGACCAACCTTTGGTTGCTGATCAGATCCCGAATAATGACCTGGTCGAATTCGTCGTACCGATATGCCATGAGCACGTCCCGCACCATCCTCAACACCGTGAGAACATTTTCCCTGGCGTTCTCCTGCTTAAACGCGAGCACTGAGAATTCAAAAATACGATGATCCTTTTCATCGATCAAAAATTTGCCATCGTACAATTCGGACGGAATGGGATTGGCCGGGTCGGAAGGCTTGGATATACGGACGCGCTGAAGCATCTGTTTGGCGAGGAATTCTTCCAGCGTCCAATGATGCGTGTCGAACTCCTCGAGTTTCGCCGGGTCAAACGGGGTCTGAAGAAAAAGTGTTCTGTTCATGGATTCTCCCATCGGGAGCGCTTCGGCTTGAGCCCGGCGAATATCGTCCATCCGCCGAACGATGCGAAGCTCCATGGATTCTTTGACTCCCCGGGCCGCCACGACGATGAAATCGATGGGACGGTCGGTGCTAAGCGCCACACGCGATACAACTGAGGAGAGGTTGCCGATCACCTCGTTCACCTCTTTGGAGAGGCTCTTGCCCGCCTCATCCAGCAAAGCCTCGCCCGTCCACTGGACGCCGAGCGTGCGTTCGTTCAAATGCACCTCCACATCTAGTTTGTAGAGGTCTTTGGCGACTTTTACAACGGAATCTGAGATCTGTTCCCCGGGAAAGGTGGGCTTGGTGGAGCAGCCGGATAGTCCGGCTGCAGCCGCGAACAGTATTAAAAACGATGCCGCAGCGAGACGCGGCGCCGTGTTAGGCAACCGCCTCACCGGGCTGTTTCCTCAGCTTGCGGGGGCTTGATGAACCGTATTGCTGGAAAATCACGTGGATTTGGTCGTAATCAAGTTCTTCCTTGGCCATCAACTCGGCGCCAAAGTGTTCAAATACCACCGCTTCGCGCTTAAGAAGCTCTTCCACCTCTTTGACGCACTCATCCAGGATCTGACGAGTATCGTTATTGAGCGTGTTCTTGATTTCGTCCGAGATCTGCTCAATGGGAATGCCCGTGTAATCACCCACGAGGCCGGACTTACCCATACCCAGCGACCAGACCATCTGATGCGCGATCTTCATCGCGTGGTTGAAGTCGGAAGAAACACCGTTGGTGGTCACACCAAACTTGAAGCGCTCGGCGACATATCCCGCCAATGAGACTTTTACGCTCGCGGCAATGGCATCCCGGTCATGCGAATAGAGCTCTTCCGTAGGAAGCAGCTGAACATGGCCCAGTGCGCCGCCCCGGCTGATGATAGTCGCGTAGTTGGCCTCGATCTCAGGATGCAAGTAATAGATCGCGACCGCGTGCCCGGCCTCGTGATAAGACGTCATGGTCTTTTCGCGTTCCGTCATCTTAAGACGGACTTTGAAGCCGAGGTCGATGCGGTCCATGGCGCTCATGATGTCCTTGTAATCGACCGCGCTCTTGTTTTCGCGCGTGGAGATCAGGGCCGCTTCCTGAACGATGTTATGGATATCGGACGGGGTCTTGTAGACTGCCTTGCGGGCCAAGCGGGCAATGTCCATGGATTGATCAATTTTGATCTTGTTGAGGTAGTACCGGAAGATTTGTTCGCGTTCCGTAGCGTCCGGCCGGCTGACTTGGATTTTCCGGTCAAAACGGCCCGGGCGCAGCAACGCGTCGTCGAGCGTGCTGGTAGACGCGTTCGTCGCGCCGATCACGACGACATTCTTGGCGGATTCCAATCCGTCCATCTCGGCCAGCAGCTGGTTCTGCGTGGAGTTGGTTTCTTCACTGCCGCCGAAGGCATTGAAGTGACGCTTGCGGGCGATCGAATCGATTTCGTCGATGAAAATAATGCAGCCGCCGTGCTCATCTGCCTGCATGCGCGCCTGCTT
>JAGOUK010000036.1 GCA_018061225.1 Candidatus Omnitrophota bacterium
GTGATGTTGTTCGTCGCAGCGTTGGCATCCGAGATTGAGCCCGCAGCCGTCGTCAGCGTGACGTCACCGGTGCCGGCGTTGATCCCGCGCACTTGAATGTTGCCGTTTCCGGTCGTGACCGACACAGCCTGATTGGCCGTGGTCAAATTGACCAAATTAATGTTTCCTGCCAAGTCACCGCTAGTGCTCGCGTTGATCGTGATCGTGCCGGTTCCTTGGGTCACAAACGACAAATTGGTGCCGTCCGTGCTTCCGGTCAGATCAATGCCTCCGGCGGTGTCGCCCAATCCAGAGTCGTTGCGTGTTTGCATCAAAAGATTTCTATTGGCGGCCAAGGTCACAACATCGTCGGTGAAGTCGCCCACCGCAGTGATGGAAGATCCCGCCTGAAGCGTGATGTTGGACGTCACGCTCTGACCCTCAATTTCGGACTCATAAACGTCAAAATCGGTCAGCGGTGTCGTCGCAAAAGAAATGACACCCCCTGGCGCTAAGGTGGTTGATGTCGCTCCGCCTGCGTTCGAATCGCTTCCGTCAGCGGTGCCGCCATTGAGCCGAATGTTGTCGGGGTCCAAAAGCAACATGCCGGTATCACCATTTGCGGCCGTCAGATCCACTTTTCCCTTAAACACCAGGCCGTCTTTACCGGAAACTTCTGCAAATCCTCCGTCTCCGACTTGTTCTCCGCCGCGAGCCGTGATGTCACCATAAAATTGTGTGCCGTGATCCGACCAAACGATCACACGACCGCCGTCTCCAGAAGTAAGCGCGTCCGCGTGGATCTCAGCACCTGACGACACAATCGACTGGGAAGCGTTCTGAACCGAACCTGAACCTTGAAAATCTCCGCCGATCAAGACCTGGCCGCCGCCCTGATCTCCGGACACGTCGATGCGCGCGCCGCCTTCAACGGCTACCAAGTCGCCGAGCGCTTGCACATCACCGCCGGTTTGACCCGCGGCCAAGCCGGTCGCGTCCGCCGTACCCGAAACACGAACAATTCCAGAGTCTCCGCCGTCAAACACGATAAGGCCGTTCTGCACGCTAGCGGAGCGCGCCTGCGCGATGCCGCTGTGATTGATAATGTTGTCAAAAGCACCTTCCACGGCCTTTGCGGAAATCTTCACGACTCCCCCGTCCGCGCGCAAAGTACCCGAGTTGGTTGCCGCGTTCTTCACAGGCGCACCATTCACGTCGGTCACGCCCGCGAGCGTGGCTTCATCGATTGCGATATTCATCATGCCGCGGCCGTCGATCGAAAGGGTTCCGGCATTGCCGGCACCCAAAAGAACCGATCCGCCATTTGCGGACATCAAGCCTTCGTTAGAAACGGAAGGCCCGAGCAAAGCCAAGTAACCGCCATCACGGGCGGCCAAAGAACCTTGGTTAACTATTTGGCCAAGTCCGGCAGCGGCTCCGCCGTTAAACGCGTAATTACCGGCCAAAAAGTCTGAGTCCTTCATATCTAAGGAAGAGGCAACCAAACCGCCGACATTAACCTGGGCGGTGGGTCCAAACATGATGCCGTTCGGATTCAAAAGGAAAAGCTGTCCATTGGCATTCAATCCGCCGAAGATCTGTGAAGGATCTTGTCCGAGAATACGAAACAAAGCGGCCGAGGCGGCCGAAGGCTGAATCACATTGACCGTTTCGGGCTGGGCAATGTTGAAGCTATTGAACTGCGCGATCAACTGATCGGAGTTCTGCTGAAAATTATAGATATCGCCGTCAACGCTGACGGAGCCGGATCCGTGCGTGATCTGATCGAGATCAGGATTTGCAAATCCCATCGGCGCGTACTGCATCAAGCCGAAGGTTGCGATCAGGAGGCTGGTGATTGATTTTTTGAGTTTCATTTGTGGCTTCCCCGGTATATGGATTTAATTAAAAAATGTCGGCCGACACGCCAAAATAGACGATTCCGTCAGCGCCATCCGATGCAGTCTCGGATAAGGGAATTCCGTAACCCACCTGCGCCGCCATCGTGTCGTTAAGCCTGAGACGCACCCCAACGCCGGTGCCGGAAATATCTTTTTTGCTGCTTTCCCCGGGAAGCGCCCCGCGGAGGTTGGCAGTACCAAAGTCATAAAAGGTTAATGCGCGGAGATTCTTATAGAGAGATTCTTTTTGGAAAGGAAGCTTCCAATCTCTTGGGATAAAAAACACAGGAACCGCGATCTCGGTGCTCGCGACGGCGCCGTAGTCACCCAGATATTCACCCTGCGGATATCCGCGGACAGTATCAAAACCGCCGATACCAAACTGCTCCGAAGGCGCGAGCTTATCAGGGCTGAGCTGCCAGGCGCCCTTCACGCGGAGCGAAACTTCTTCCGACAAATACTGGATGCGTTGGACCTGAGAGCGGTAGATAAAGAAAGATCCGCCGGTGTGAGCGCGGCTCAATCCGAGGTCATTGGTGTCGGACGCGCCAAAGGCGTTCAAACCGAAGTGCAGACCATGAGGCCATACCGTGCGGCCGAGAGAGTCTTTTTCTTCCCAGGTCGCGACGGTGTTCAAGATGCGGAGCTGATCATTGCCGATACGGGTGCTCAGAATCTCATTCTGGACACTCTTAATATCCAGACCGATCTTCAGATTCACGTCATTGTTCACGGTGTCGATCAAAGGCATGGTCGTGTAAAGGCCCCAGGTCCGTGTCTCACCCTGAATGTTCAGGGCCTTGAAGTCTCCCTGCAGGTCCAGCTCGCCTAGCACGTAAGAACCGCCAAAACGCACGTCGGGGCTGATGAACGCCAGGGGCACCGAGTAATCGGCGGCGTAAGAAGTGCCGCCTTCGCTAAACTGCGCGCGGCCGTAGAACTCGTCCATCTGGCCCAGCAGATTGGTGTGCACCACACTCACGCCAAACCGGTCTTCGCCGGCCAAACGGGTTCCAAAATTGTTGTAGTCGATCGAGGAGTGGATCGGGAGACGGTCGATGACTTCGAGATCCAAATCAGTGGTCCCCGGCTGCTCACCAGGAACAAAGGTGGCTTTCATGTCGATGTCGCGATGATCGTCGAGCTTGAGCAGACGATTCTCGACTTGCTGATACGTGAGCGGTCCGCCAGTCGGCAGATTCATCTGACGCATGAGCACATCCGTCGAAAAATGCTGATTGCCATGCATCTTGATCTGACCCAACTTGCCTTCGGTCACCTGGATATCCACGATGCCGTCATCCAAGGTCTGGGGCGGGATTGAAATGTACGCGCCGACATAACCGCGGGTGCGGTACAGCTGCTTGGCTTCGGACGCGGCGGCTTGAATATCCTGGAGAGAGATCTCTTTGCCGACCAGCGGGCTGAACAGCGCGAGAATCTCTTCACCCGATATAAGCTCATTGCCGCTGATATTGAATCCTTGAACACGGAAGAACGGACCCTGAGGCTCGGCCGGCGCTTGCGATTGGTTGGCCGACAGGTCTTTGGAGGCATTGATGCCCTGAGCCTGAAGCGCGCGCATCTCTTCACGGATCTCGATCGCCTGTTCGAAGTTGAGTTCAGAAACAGCCTGGCGCATTTGCGCCTCGAGCTTTTCATTCTCATTCCACCAGCTCAGATTTTCACGCATTTGGTTGAGCTGATCACGGATCTCGATCGCGTGTTCAAAGTCCTGGGACTGAGCGGACTGCCACATTTCCTTTTCCATCGGGTCGGCGAGATAAACGCCGTTCGCCTGCGGAATCTTGGACCAATCCATCTGCCCATTGGACGGAGCCGACTGGGGGCGGTTGGCGGCGCTGCCCGACGAGCTATTGACGCCGGTCATCATGGCCCACATGGGCGCCATGATTCCGCGGGTTTTTTCCGCAGCCTGCTTTTCTGCCATTTTTTTGGCGGCGGCTTCCCTGCGAGCCCTACGAAGCGCTTCTTCCTGAATTTCTTTCGGCATCCCTTGCTGCGGAGGCATGCCGACGCCGGGCAACATAGGAGTTTTGGGGGCGAATTCTACTCCCATGAGCTGATTCCCTTGAGTGGAATCCTGATCGCTGGTGTTCGATTCCGCGTACGCGGTCGACAACAAACAAAAAACACTCAGCGGAAGGCTGAGCGCAAAACTAAGGGTGATGGCGGAAAAGCGGTCGATGGATTTTTTCATAAAAATGGGTATCTCGTGTGGGTGAATTCGACTATTTTTTGTGAGACTTGAGGAGATTAACTTTGTTTTGATTTTATGTCAACGCTGGATGGGTGATAATTTTGCTCTAATGTCGCGTTTGAACACTAAAGCTTAAGTGTGTATGTTTTGTTTTAAATTATTATCAAAAACCGCGTTAAAAACAGGCAGAGTGTGAAAAATACAATCGCTGTTTTAGCGGGGTTTAAAAATACGGAGCAGCGCGGGGACCAATAAAAAATCGCTGACCGTCACCAGGCCAATGGTCGCGCAGCTCAACAGACCAAACTGCACGGTCGGGATCATATGGCCGTACATCGTGACGCCAAAGCCGCCCGCCAAGATGAGTGAGGATGCGATCATCGGCTTGAATCGCCGTGATAGCGCGTGAGTCACCGCGTTCTCAGCGTCCATTCCAAGCGCTCGCGCCTCTCGGTACCCATATAGAAGGTAGATGGTGTTATCAAACACCAGGCCGATCGCGACGCTCGCGATCATCGCGGTCGCGGTGTTCAGGCCGATACCGAGCACCGACATCATTCCAAAAAGTCCGGCGATCGGCAGCAAATTAGGCATGACTCCGAGCAAGGCGTAGGGCGCCGAGCGAATCACCAAAACAATCAGGACTAGAATCACGCCGAATGCGGTGAGCACACTCGCCGCCTCATCCCGAACCAGACGTTCGGACATTTCGGCCAAAAGTTTAGTCTCTCCCGTCACGACAACTTCCCAGTCCGACCCCAGCGCATCGGCGGCTTCGAGCGGAATCTGCCGGGCTAACTCCATCACCCGCGCTGTATCAGACGTCGTTAAAAAAACCGTGAACCGCGTCTTTCGCCCCCCGTCGACCGCGTAATGACGCCACCCATCGGGATTCTTTGCAGGTAATTCATCCAGAATACGGCCCAGAAGCTTTTCGGAACGGGGCTGTCCGGCAACCGATTCAAAATACCGGACCATGTCCGTCGGACCGGCAACCCTTGATACATCGGGAAGCAACGTGACCGCGCGCTGCCATCGATCCAGCCGGTCCCATGATTCGGGCTTCCGCATCCGGCCCGAATCCGGCGCCTCCAGCATCACTTCCAGCGGGTAAACACCGCCCAGCTGCCGCATGAACTTTTCTGTGTCCTGGCGAAAGGCATCGTCAGGCTTAAAAATCTTCAGCAAATCTGTCGACGTGTGTATGTTGGGAATTTCATGCGCGGCCAACACTGTGAACGCGATCGCGGCAGCCAGAATCGGCCAGGACAAATACCGCGTGAGCCACGCGAGCCCGCCGCCGGCTTTCTCAAAAAGTCCCAAACGCGGCCGATGCCGCCAGCGGGGCCATGACGCAAAAAACGGCGCGAACATCATCGTCAATGTCCACGCGCAGGCCGTTCCAACCGCGCCGTACAGCCCGAAGTCCCGCACTGCCGGCACCCGGCTCACCAGAAGCGACAAAAACCCAATAAAAGTCGTGAGATTGGCCAAAAAACACGGCGCGAACATCCCCCGCAGCGCGCGCACAACGCGCAGATCTCGGCGCGGCTCCTCCCGCGTCAGGTCAAAAATCCCGCAGGCCTTGATCGTGGAGCTCACGGCGACGATGAGGATGACCGGGGCCAGGAGCGCCGTCACGGCATGCATCCGGCTCCCCGTCAAAGTCATCACCGCCTCAGTGATCGTGAGCGACCCGCCCATCACGGCCAGGCTATACAGCACCGTCCGCAAGTCCAGATGAAACAAAACTAAAAGTCCAAAGATCACCGCGACGCAGAGCGGAACAAAAGCCGTCCGATCCTTGTCGATCTGCGCTCCGAATGTTCGCTGTTCCAGCACCGTTCCCGTGTAAAAAACCTCCGCTCCGGCCGGCAAATCTCTCGCGATGACGCGTCGGACTTCCGCCAGCACGGCCGCGGGCTCGGCGGAAGCGTCGCTGAGCGTCAGGATGAGTGCCGCGGTCCTTGCGTCCTCGGACAGCAATTGAGGCGCCGGCGGGGGCCAACTCCCACGGCCGGACAAAAAAGCCTCAGGGGTTTCTTTGCCGCTCAGCAGTTTTTCGAACAGGGGTTTTTCTTCGATCTGACCGAGCCATTTGAGGTGATGAATTTTGAGCCCGCCGAGTCCGTGGACTTCACCAATCCCTGGGACCGCGGTGAGTTCATTCTGCAGCCGGGTTAAATATTCGGCGGAAGCCGCGTTGAGCGCCGCCGGCAGCTGTATCCCCACCGCGATTGATTCTTCCGGCGTAAACGCACGGGCGAACCGTTCGTACTCATACCAGGCGAAGCTGTCGCGCACGATGAAGGCTTCATTGGTCGCGTCCACCTTAAGCTCCTTCGCGGGCGCCCAGGCCAGGACAAAGAGCACCGCTGCGGCAATGGCCGGCAGCCACCGAAGCCTCGTCAGCCACACCGCCCAGCCCGGCGCCGCGATCAGCGTGTCGGGCCTGCGGTCTATGAGTTTGGGACCTTCGGTATTCATCGGGAAGGAAGGGGCCGCGACATACGAACTAATCGCGGGAGAATGGCAGGCGCGGCTGAGATGGCTCCCATCACGGCGCGGGACGCAAAGGCGGAACGCTCCGCGGCACCGATCCAGGCTCCAAAGGTGAATTTTTTGGAAAAAGCTTTTGTCCACGCGCGCTCATACTCAGCCGCGATCGCGAATTCGGTGCGATCGGCTCTGTCGGCCGCGGTCAGGGAGTTTGCCAGAAGGACCCCCGACTGCATGGCGATCGGAATGCCGCCGCCGATCACCGGATTCACCATGGAGACCGCGTCGCCGACATGAAATTTTTCATCTTTAAAAAAAATGGGGTCGCCGTCGGGTTCGGCTTGGCAGCTATGCCAGGCAGTCACGCGGCGGGCGTGGATCAGCTGTGACCGGAGCGATGGGCTCTGCGCCAAAAACGTCTCCATCATGCGGTCTTGGTCGCCGCGGGCATCGCGTAGGTAGCGGCTGTCCACACACAAACAAAGCGTCGTCTCTTCCGCGTTGACCGGATTCAGACCGATATGACCCCGCTCCACAAAATGCAGCGCCACCGCAGACCCGCCCAGCCCTTCAACCCCCCGGTAAACGGCCTTGCACGCAAAAAAAACTTGTTTCTTGGCCGCGGAGGCGGGACGTCGGCCCGTTGCATCGATCCAATGTCTGGCCCGGATCAGTTCTCCGGCAGCTTTGGACTCACTGGCGGCTTTGAGCTCACCGGCCGGCTGAAGCCGCACCGACCAAATCCCCTCATCCCGTCCGACCGCTTCGGCCGTTGTCTGAGTCCGAAGCTCCGCGCCTTTTCGTACGGCGAGATTGGCCGCCCAGCGGTCAAAGACACCGCGGTCGACCGCGTATCCATTTTTGTCGGCGAGTTTTGCCGCAACGAGTCGGGGGCCCGAACCGGATATTTGCACCGTGCTGACCGGCGACTTCGCGAGGAGACCCAACTCATCCGACCAACCCCATGAACCCATCCAATCATCAAACTCAGGACCCAAAAACCCGCCGCACACCCTCGGCCGGCCCGGGTCGGCTCTTTCAATCAAAGCAACCTTTAATCCGGATTCAGCCATGCGCGCCGCCGCGGCCGCGCCTGCCGGGCCGGCACCGACGATGACCGCGTCAAACGGACTCGATTGTGATGAGCTTACGTCAGACGGCCGGCTCATATTTTTTCCAAACGCTTTTAAAGCGAAGCTTCACCTCGGGCAGGACGCGTATTAGTCCCAAAACGGAGGGCGGTTTAAGCTCAAACCAATCCGTGCGCACTTGCGTCTCTCCGGAGACTTCAAGCGATCCGTCTGCCGATGGAGAGGCCGTCACGTTAAGTATAATTGCCTTTTCGATCTGCCGAATCTTGAGCACGCCCTCGAGACGGTAATGTTCGATGCCGGCACTTGTACCGGGCGCGGCGGAAGGCTCGGGTGCCGTGAGTTTGAGCGGCTTGAATTCTATCTCCGGAAACACGGAGACGTTGAACATTTTGCGCATCGCGTCATCCCGCTTAGACTCTCCGGTTAAAATCGGCACAATCGGTACACGAATCACCGCGCCTTCTAAAATCTGTCGCTCAGCCGCGTCCCAAGTCATCTCTCCCGAGAGCGCGCGGGTATCCCCGCTAAACGGATGCGCCGTGGACTTGGCGTCAAAGTGGACGGAGCTCTGACTAGAGTCGATCACATATCGCACTGGAGCAGCATTGGCGGTCGAGATGACGGTTAAAACACAAACCGCTAATAAAATTGGGGTTTTCCAAAAAAAGTGCGGGCGCATATAAGAGTCCTCCTCTTGTTATACTACCACCATGCTTAATTTAGAGTCAGTGGCCCGGCCCGACGCCGCTTATATTCGAACGATGTTTGACCGGATGGCAAGCCGGTACGATGCGTTCACTTTTTGGATGAGTCTAGGAGGCGCGGGGCGGTTGAGAGCCCAGGCGCTTAAGGAGCTTAAGCCCGGCGACCGAGTGCTCGATATCGCCTGCGGAACGGGCGATCTTTCTCTCGAAGCATCCAAGCGCGTTGGTCCCGATGGTCGTGTGACCGGACTGGATTTTTCATCCGGCATGCTCGAAGTGGCTGAATTAAGGCGGGTCAAACATCCGGAGCGCTTCCCGGCACCTGTCACGTGGGTCTGCCGAGGGGCCGAAACACTTCCGATCGAACACCCCGCGGGTCATGAAGACACCGGATCACCGGAACAGTTCGAATGGATCGTGTCCGGCTTCGCGCTGCGCGGACTGTACGAACATATCGACCGTATTCTGGACGGGATGCGTGCCTCACTCGCGCCCGGCGGCCGAATCTCCCTGCTCGACCTGACTGAGCCGCGGAACCCGGTTTTTAGATCTCTCTACAAGACTTTCTTCTTTTCGTATGTGGCGTTTCTCGGGGCGCTGATGTTTGGAAAAAATTACCCCATCGCCTATCTCCCCGATTCCTCTTCCCGCTTCCTCAAAGCCGACGAGTTCACCGCCAAACTCCGCTCGCACGGCTTCCAAAACGTCTCATCCCGTAGCTTCATCCTAGGCTCCGTAACCCTCTACTCCGCCAGCCTCTAACTCTATTCCATCTCTTATCGCCCCGGGCGGAGCAGTAAACACATTTGTGGGGTATCAGCGGATGTTTCGTTTGCCGATTATTTAATTGGTATGAATCACCAAGAACCTCTTTCTGCGCTTCTCGTACACTGATTTGATCCACTCTTCCGCATCAAAGTCGCCGATTAAAAGATCTTGTTCCGTAAACCGGTATCCAAAATAGGGGTCCGTGATCTCCGAAGGGGCCGGCGTCATCGGATCCGGACCCAACTCCTCGTTCAAAATCGGTGCG
>JAGOUK010000037.1 GCA_018061225.1 Candidatus Omnitrophota bacterium
GTCCTGTGCCAAAGCATTGGAACTTATCCGGTACATCTCACAGGATGTTGAAGTCGGAAAAATCTACAAAGGCACGATCACCCGCATCATGGCATTCGGCGCTTTCTGCGAAGTGCTTCCGGGCCGCGAAGGTCTCATCCATATCTCCGAACTGTCGAATGAATACGTCGGCAGCGTTGAGGAAGTGGTGAAAGTCGGCGATCAGGTTGAAGTTCGCGTGATCGAAGTCGACAAGCAAGGCCGGGTGAATCTTTCCATCAAGCAGTTGAAGGCCGAAAGCGTTTCGGTTCGGCCGCGACGGGAGAGCAATGAAGTCGGTGAAGGTTCAGGTCCAAAGAGAGGCCGGCGCTTCTGATCTGTCGCTTCCCGCCTATCAAACGGCGGGAGCGGCGGGGATGGACCTGGTGAGCGCTGAGACGCAGGAAGTTGTTCTGCGTCCCGGCGACACTCGTCTTGTGTCCACCGGCATCCGCATCAGTTTGCCGGCGGGATTCGAGGCGCAGGTTCGCCCCCGCAGCGGTCTGGCTCTGAAGCACGGGGTCACCGTTCTTAATTCCCCAGGTACCATCGACAGCGATTACCGCGGTCTCATCTCCGTCATCCTCATCAATCATGGCCGCGAAGATTTTAAGATCACCCGCGGGATGCGCATTGCCCAGATGGTCATTCAAGAAGTTGCGCGCGCCGAGTGGGAAGAGACAACGGAGCTGGACGCGACGGCGCGTGCCGCCGGCGGCTTTGGTCATACGGGACATTAATCCCGGATGATCTCGGATAAAAAACGCAACGAAATCCTGGCTTTTGTTTGGGTCTTTGTCGCGGTCTCTTTGTTTGTCTGCCTCATCTCTTACCGTCCGGATGACATCCCTTTTCAAATCTCCACTCCCAATGATCCTGTTCAGAACTTTGTAGGACCCGTCGGGGCCTATATTGCCTGGGCGCTGCGATTCGCGATCGGTTACGGCTCCTACTTTTTGGTGGCGTTATTTTTGTTCTGGGCGCTGGCGCAATGGACGGAGCGGAAGTCTCAATCTCCCTGGCTCAAAGTCCTCTCGGGATCACTTTTTTTCATTTCTTCCTGCTCCATGTTGGCCATCGCTTCCGGGTCTGACGCGTCCCGGCAGTTTAACTTTGGCGGTATCGTGGGATTTTTTACGGGTTACCTTTTTCAGCAAATGTTCGGAAACTGGGCTATTTTTATCGCCTCGGGCCTCTTCATGCTTTCGCTGCTTCTTGCGACGGATTTTATGTTCGTCCCTTTGATACTGATGTCTGTCAAAAAATCGCGTGAGCTCATGGCCGCCAATCTAGGCGACGGTTCCGGCGCCTCCCTGAAACGCGCGGAGGACAAAAACAAAGCTAAGGCCCAAAAGATCCAGGATAAAAACGCCGTCAAAGGACCTTTGAGCGCTCTCGGTAAACTTCCGCTCAAATCCGACAATGCCAAAAAGGACGCGGCCAAGAATCCCGATGCCAAGATTCAGCCGGAACCGGTCAAGCCCATCATCCGCACAACCGTTCAGCCGACACCCAAAAAGCCCGAGCCCAAGAAAGAGCCGGCTTCCGCCGCATCGGCGCAGTCTCAGGACGCGGGAGAGCAGGGGGTCTATATTCTTCCATCCATGGACCTCATGGAGGATCCGAAGCACGCTGCCGCCAGCGGCGATGTGAATGCCCTGATCGAGGAGCAATCGCGAATTCTTCAGGACACGCTGGCGGACTTCGGTATTGAAGCCAAGGTGGTCGAGGTTGAGCAGGGGCCTGTGATCACCCGCTACGAGATTCAGCCGGCCAGCGGCGTTCGTCTCAGCAAAATCACAGCGCTGCAGGACAATATCGCGGCCGCCATGCAGGCGACGAGCGTCCGCATCCTCGCTCCGATTCCGGGTAAGTCACGCGTGGGCATCGAAGTTCCCAATGCTGACAAGCAGGTTGTATCGCTTAAAGATGTGCTTCGATCGGACGCGATGGTCAATCATCCGTCAAAACTTGCCTTTGTGATCGGAAAGGATTCGGCGGGAGCGCCGTTGATCGCGGATCTGGATGATCTGCCGCATCTTTTGATCGCGGGCAGCACCGGTTCCGGTAAATCGGTCTGCGTGAATTCGCTCATCATGAGCCTTCTGTACCGCACCACGCCTGAAGAGGTTCGGATGATCCTGGTGGACCCCAAGCGGGTCGAGTTGACCAATTACAACGGACTTCCTAATCTTTTGCTGCCGGTCGTCACCGAAACCGAAAAAGCCCCCGCGGCACTGTCCTATCTCATCTCAGAAATGGACCGCCGCTACAAAGTGCTTCAACAATTTGGCGTGCGTGACGTCGAATCGTACAATGCCAAGCTAGTCGATAATCCTCCGGCGCCAGGCCCTAACGGCGAGGCGCCACCCAAATCTTTCCCGTACATTGTGACCATTGTCGACGAATTGGCGGATCTCATGACGACACAGCGCAAAGAGGTCGAGACCTCTATTCAGCGCCTGGCGCAGCTGGCGCGTGCCGTCGGAATCCATTTGGTCTTGGCCACGCAGCGTCCCTCGGTGGACGTGATCACGGGTGTTATCAAAGCCAACTTTCCGTCGCGCATCTCATTTTCTGTGACTTCGGGAATAGACTCCCGAACCGTGCTCGATGAGGTCGGCGCGGAGACACTGCTGGGGAAAGGGGATTTGTTGTACATGAATCCCCGAGAATCCCATTTGAAGCGCGGTCAGGGCGCGTGGGTCTCCGCCAAGGAGATCGATAAGACCGTCAATTACATCGTCAAGATGCGCAAGGCGCAGTACGATCCGAATATTTTGATCAGCGCGTCCAAAAAAGACGGCCAGACCAAGAACTTCCGGGATGATGAGTATTATCCTGAGGCGTGCCGTACGATCGTGTCATCGAATCAGGCGTCGGTTTCTACCTTGCAGCGCCGCCTGGGGCTCGGATACACCCGCGCCGCCCGACTGGTGGACATGATGGAGGAAGATGGTATCGTAGGACCTTCCAAAGGGGCCAAGCCTCGTGATATTCTGATCACGATCGATGAACTTGAAGAGCGTATTAAACAGCTGACCGCGCCTGACGCGGCGAACCAGGGGACTCCATCTTGAGCGCACAAGAAAGCATCGGCTCGCGGCTGAAGCGCGAGCGGGATAAAAAGAATTTTTCTATCGAAGACGTGCATCTGAGACTGCGCATTCATCCGGGTGTCATCCAGCGTCTCGAGAAGGACGACTTGAACGACTGGCCCGGCGGCAAAATTTACGCGCGCGGCTTTCTCAAGCAATACGCGGACTTTTTGGGGCTGAATACGGCGGAGATTTTGTCCGAATTTGATTCTCTTGGAATAGCGGAACGCCCTGTTGAGCTGTTTGTTGGTCTTGAGAAGCAGCGCGAGGGAGAAACCGTCGAGACGCCAAAGCCGCGGAAACCCAGGGCCGAAAAAAAACGTGAACCCTCACTGACCGTTCCGGCCCAGCCGGATTTGGTGAGTCATCTGGAACCTCGCGCGGAAGCGGGGCCGCCACCGCAAATCCCCGTGAAGCTAATCCTGGCGATCGGCGCGATTGTTCTGATGATCCTGGCGGTGATTCAGATCTCTAGTTCCGTGAAAAACTGGGCCGCCAATAGACCCTCTTTAAAAGCAGCCGTCATGGCTCCGATAGAGAAAAAAATTAAAACCGCCGAGGTCGCGCCGGCAGCGGTTAAGCCGGCGCGTCCTGCGCCAAAGCCCGTCGGGAAGCCGGTGGCTCCGACCCCCGCTCCGGCTGCCGCAGCTGCCGAAACAAGCTCAAGGTATCTGAATAGCCCCGCTCAGGGAAGCTATCCGAAGATCCGCCCGCAGGACCGGATGATGCTTGAGGTTTATGCGGTCACCGACGTGTGGATGCGCATACAAGCGGACGGTCAGGTCGTCTTTGAGGCAATTTTGCATCGAGGGGAGACTGAGCGTTGGTTGGCTGATAAGGGATTTGATGCCAAGCTTGGCCGCCCTGAAGGCGTCCGCATTGCCGTGAACGGTTATTCCGTGGGACAGCCGGGCGCGGGCAAGGTTAAGAATCTTCGTTTCTCACGCGACGGCATCGAAGAGATTAAGGGTTAGCGCGCCGTGAGCCGGGCCGCTCAGCCGCCGCGTGTCGGTCTTCTGACCCTGGGATGCGCCCGAAACCTGGTGGACTCAGAGGTCGCGCTCGGCGGCCTGCTCAAGGCCGGCTACGGATACGCGCCTGACGTCAAGCGCGCGGATATCGCGGTGATCAACACCTGCGCCTTCACTGAATCCGCCAAAAAAGAATCTATCGACGCCATCCTTGAGCTTGTCGAACTCAAAAAAAAGAACAAAATTCGTTCGATCGTTGTGATGGGCTGTCTCTCGCAGCGCTACGGCACGGAGCTCTCGAAGGACATATCCGAATTGGATGTGGTGGTCGGTACTGATAGTTTTGGCGGGCTTGCCGGAGTGTTGGAGCCGCTGAGACTTTCGCATATTTCCGGCGAGCATGCCGCGACCGTCGCCGTGACGCCCCGACCGCAGTTTCTCCTGGATCAATTTAGTCCGCGCAAATCACTGACCCCCGATCACACCTGCTATATCAAGATCAGCGAAGGGTGTCTCAACGCGTGTTCTTATTGCGCCATTCCGTCCATGAAGGGCCGTCACCGGTCCAGAACCATCGAAGATATTCTGGCGGAAGCGCTGGATCGGGCGAAGACCGGAAAGCTCCGCGAAATCAATCTGATCGGTCAGGACACGGCGGCGTTTGGATTTGACCGCGGCCGGGTGTTTGAGCTCCCGAATCTGCTGGACCGTCTTGCCCGGGAACTCCCTACGGTCTGGATACGCCCGCTGTACGCGCATCCGGCCCACGTGACGCCGGAGCTCGTTGAGGTTTTTGGAAAACACGACAACATCTGCCGCTACTTGGATTTGCCGATCGAACACAGTCATCCGGATATGCTCAAGCGTATGAATCGCGGGGTTTCGCGTGAAACGATGGACGCGGTGATACGGGACTTCAGGCGCATTCCTGATATGGTGCTTCGCACGGCGGTGATCGTGGGCTTCCCGGGAGAAACGGAGGCTGAATTTGAAGATCTCCTCGACTACATGCGGGATATTAAATTTGAACGTCTCGGGGCATTTACTTATTCCCGTGAAGAGGGGACGCGTGCGTTCGCTATGGAGAGCCAGATCTCGGACGAACTTAAGCAAGAGCGTTTTAAGCGTGTGATGGAAGTTCAGGAGTCTATCACCGCTGACTGGAACGCTTCGCGCATCGGCCGGACCATCCCCGTTCTCATCGATGAAAAAGCTTCCGAAAAAGACCTCTGGATCGGGCGCAGTTCTGCTGATGCTCCTGAAGTGGACGGGGAAGTGCTGGTCCGTTCGAGGACGCCGCTCAAGATCGGTCAATTTGTTGATGCCCTGGTGACGGATGCCATGGACCACGATCTTTTCGCCGACGCGAAGACTGACCGTTGAATCTGCCTAATTACCTCACGCTGCTGCGTATTTTGCTGACGGCAGTATTTTTATCCCTTTTATTCATTGAACACCCTCTCTTCAAAACGGCCGCGCTGCTGGTTTTTGCCGCGGCGTCTTTGACAGATTACCTCGACGGCCAAATCGCGCGCAAGACGGGTCAGATCACCCCGTTTGGCCAGCTCATGGATCCGATCGCCGACAAAATTCTCGTCTTTGGGGCATTTCTTGCATTTGTTCAGCTCGGCGTGGTGCCGTTTTGGCTGGTTTTTTTGATGCTGGCGCGTGAGATCCTGATCACGGGGCTGCGCCTTTTGGCGGCCAACCGCGGCCAGGTGCTTCCGGCGCAGTCGAGCGGCAAACACAAAACAATCCTGCAATTGGTCAGTATCCTGACCATACTTGTCCTTTTGATTTTTAGAGATATGCCTGATGCTCAGGTGTGGGTGGTGCCTGGGTTCTGGTGCGTCCAAGTTCTTTTGTACATTGTGTTGGCCTGGACGCTTTACAGCGGCTATCAATTTGTGGCGGCCAACCGGAAGGTTTGGCTTTGAGAAAGATCGCGCTGCTGTGGGTCACCTCGGGTGGAGCGGGGTATTTGCCATATGCTCCGGGGACCTGGGGGAGTTTGGTTGGTATTCTTTTGGCAATTTTAGCCCGTGATCCGAGGACAGTTCTTTATCTCGCCTTGGTGACGTCGGTCATTGGACTTATTCTTTGCGGGCAGGCGCGTGAGCATTTTGGGGTTAAAGACCCGCAGGCTTTTGTTTTGGATGAGACGGCGGGACAGTTGGCCGCTCTTTGCTTTTTGCCTTTATCGGCAGCCGTCATGGCGTCGGCTTTTGTGCTTTTTCGTTTGTTGGATATTCTCAAGCCTTTGGGGATACGCAGGCTGGATCGGATGAATCATCCTTCGGGGATTATGCTGGACGACTTGGCCGCCGGCCTCGCCGTCAACGCCGCGCTTCAGGTTTTGGTCCGGATTTTTCCTTCCGTTTTCATCGGCTGATCGGCGCTTCCGCCGAAGCCCATTCCCGACAACACATACCCCAGATGGGTTAACGCGGCTTGCACCGCCTTATTCCTGATATCGCTTCGATTGCCTAAAAAATGATGCCGAAAAACATAAGTGCGCTCAGGGCCGGCCAAGGCGATGTACACCAAACCCACGGGTTTTGAAGCGGTACCGCCCGATGGGCCGGCGATACCGGTTGTGGCCAGGGCATAGGTGCAGGCTAATTTTGTTTTGACCCCTTCAGCCATGGCTTTGGCCGCTTGCGGACTGACGGCGCCATGATTGCGCAGCAGTTCCTCCGAGACCCCGAGAAGGCATGTCTTGATGGAGTTGTGATAGGCGGTGATCGAGCCTCTAAAATAATCAGAAGCGCCCGCGGCATCCGTGAGTCGGGCACCCAAAAGCCCGCCCGTGCAGGATTCCGCCGAGCAAACCGTCTGACGGCGTTTCGTCAGCTGATCGGCGATCAAGCCTGAGAGACTTTGCGGAAATTCGATGATGAGCCGCCCCCGGAACCGCTTGCGAATAATGCCGGCGGCCCGGACGGCGAGTCTCTGAGCCGTCGAAGCGTTCACGTGTTTGGACATAACGGCTAGTTCGACCTCGCCGGCCCGGGCGTAAATGCCGACGGTGACCGGCGGCGCCGAGCTGAGCCAGTCGTTGACCTTGGGCGCGATCTCCGACTCCACCGCTCCGGGAAAAAAAAGACGCTTCAGCACCAATGTTTGACGCGAGGGTCCGAGGATCGCTTTGAGCCGGGGCGCTAGGTGATTCTGAAACATTGGGTGGAGTTCGCGAGGAGGACCCGGCAGCAGGGCGACGCGGCAAACACGGTCTTTGCGCCGAATCGTTAGCAGGAGACCCGGCGCCGTCCCGTTGGGGTTGGGAAAAACCACGGCGCCGGCGGGGACCAGGGCCTGGCGCGCCTGAAACGAATTCATCTCGCGTCCGCGGGACTCTAGACGTTTGCGGATGGATTCCAATGTCGGACGGTGACACCGCAACTCCAGGCCGAGAGCCTTTGCGGCCGATGCAACGCTGATGTCATCATCCGTTGGTCCGAGGCCTCCTGTGAGTATGATGAGCTCGGCCGAAAAAAGCGCGGAGGTGAGGGCAGAGGCAACCCTTTGAGGGTTGTCGCCAACGGTGACCGCGGTGTAAAGATCGATCCCAAGCTTACCTAGCTCACGCGCAAGGTATTGCTGATGCGTGTTGAGCGTGGTGCCGATGAGAAGTTCGGTGCCGATGTTGATGATTTGTGCCCGCATGCCGATACTATAGAACAGCCGTCATCCGCCGACAAGACGCATTTCTGATATACTTTGAGGCCATGAACCAAGGCGACTCCAATCCCCAGGGCAATTCTTCAAATCCCACGACACCCAGGCGCCCCCTGGCGATCTGGGTCATCAGTGTGTGGTATTTTATGTCCGGTTTTTTTAGCATCAGTTTGATCGCGGCGGTGCAGTCCAGAATCGCATCACAAACGGCCGCGGCACTCAATCCATTGCCGCGGCTGGAGACAGGGGATTTGCTTTTGGCGGCGCTTTTGATCGCGCTCAATTTGAGCGCTGCCGGGTTTTTATTTTTGTTGAAACGTCCCGCGGTCCTCTTTTTTAAATCAGCATTGGCTCTCAATGTGGGCAGCAATGTTTGGTACCTCTTTCACAGAGGGCCGGGCGAGCAGCCGCTCTTGATGTATGCGGGTGTGGTGATGGGGTGGCTTGTCGCCGCTGCCGTCTGCCGCTATGCCGCGGAGCTTGAACGTAAAGGAATCCTTAAATGACGTGGAATCGGCTCGTAGGTTCTGGCGGGTTCTTGTTGGCTGTCGGGGTTCTGTTTGCCCCGCTCGCCGCTGATGCGGCCGATAAGCCGCAGCCGATTCAAATCCCTGATATTATCGGCGCGGGCTTGGAGCGGTATATGGCGGAAGGGGCTGAGGCGGCAATTCGGGCCTGGGTCGCCGGCGGACCCTTGGAGAGCGAGGAATTCGTGCAGCTGCAGTCATCGGGTCTGCATCGGATCGAAGATTTTTATGGAAAATTTGAGGGCTCCGACCTTATCCGGGCTCAGGAGCTGACGCCGCGCTTGAGGGCGGTCTATCTGACGTTGTATTTTGAAAAAGGTTCAGCCTTTTGCTACCTGCTCTGTTACCAAACCGCCTCCGGCAGTTGGGTGGTCAGCGACTTTGACGGGAGTAATTCGCCCCGGCGAATTTTACCCGAATACGGAGCGACCGCCTCGCCGATCGTGACGCCGGGAAAACCCAGGGAATGAGGATGCTGAAGCGGTTTATGTCCATGCGGATTTTGGCCGGCTTGCTTTTGGCCTTGATGGGGCCGTGGGTATTCACTGTGTCTGCGGTCGCCGACTCATCCGCAAGGGTGAAAAAAGAATTTAGAGACGAGAACGGTCAGCTCGCGGAGACGCGCGTTTACAAGAACGATCGTCTCAATGGGTGGTCCAGGCGCTATTATCCCAATGGCGCCGTTCTCGAAGAAGTGGTCATGCGTGACGGGCGTATCAGCGGGCAATACCTCTACTACGATCCCGTAGGTCATCTAGTGATCCGCAGTCATTACCGCGGGGGTGTTTTGAACGGCCGTTACCGTAAATACTATCCCTCCGGCTCGGTTCAGGACGAATGGGTGTACCGCGACGGACAGCCTATCGGGACCGCGGTTAAGTATTACGAAGACGGCTCTATCCGTGAGACCTCGCCCTATGAGAATGGAAAAGTGAACGGCTGGGTCAAAAGTTTTGAGCCCGGGGGCAAGCTCAAGGCGGAGCTTCAGTATGTGAATGGTGTAGCTGAGGGCGATGGGCGGTTTTATCGAGAGGATGGGACTCTGGGAATTCTAAAGCACTATCACGCTGACAAAGTAGACGGTTGGGTT
>JAGOUK010000198.1 GCA_018061225.1 Candidatus Omnitrophota bacterium
AAGACTTGAACCAGATCCCCGACGTCAAGGCATTCATCCAGGACCTCTCGACGCGCGGCTTCACGGCCCAGCGCGGCTTTCCGGTCGAGTTTAGCGTGCACGGCCGCAACTGGACGCAGATCGGCCAGGTCTCCCAGGACCTCATCAAGAAAATGGAAGCGACCGGTCTCATGGTCGATGTCGATACGGATTATCAGCTCGGTGTGAACGAAGTGCGCGTGATCCCCGACCGTCAAAAAGCCCTGGAGCGCGGTGTTGAAATGAGCGTTATCGGCGAGGCCATTAACGCCCTCTTCGGCAGCGCGCGGGTCGGTAAATATTCGCGCGACGGCCGGCGTTACGATGTCCGGGTCCGACTTGAAGCGGGAGACCGCACCAAGCCGGAGGACATCAGCGACGTCCATGTCTGGAACAACCGCGGGGAGCTGGTCAAGCTCTCGGACATCGCTGAGATCAAGTTGGAACCCGCGTTGGTGTCGATCACCCGCAAGGGCCGGGAACGTGCGATTGGTATCTTCGCGAACGTAGCGACAGGCAAGTCCCAGGCCGATGCGCTTGCCGCGGTAGAAGCGCTTGCCAAAGAAATGCCGGAGGGCACCCGCGTGGTCTTCTCCGGAAGCGCCCAGGTCTTTAAAGAGTCGTTCCAGAGCCTCTTCTTCGCGCTGGGTCTCGGCATCATCGTCGCGTACATGATCCTCGCGTCGCAGTTCAACAGCTACATCCATCCGTTCACGGTGCTCATGGCCCTGCCGTTCTCGATCACCGGCGCGCTCGTGGCGCTGTTCATCACGAACCAATCGCTCAATCTGTACAGTATGATCGGTCTCATCCTGCTCACGGGCATCGTGAAAAAGAACTCCATCCTGCTCGTTGACTTCACGAATCAGAGCCGCCGTGAAGGCAAGGACGTCCGCGAGGCGCTCATGACCGCCTGCCCGAACCGCCTGCGCCCGATCCTCATGACCTCGATGGCGACCATCGCCGCCGCGGTGCCTCCGGCGATGGCCTTTGGACCCGGAGCCGAAACGCGTGTGCCGATGGCGGTCGGTGTGATCGGCGGCGTCCTGGTTTCGACCGTGCTGACCTTGTTTGTCGTGCCTTGCGTGTACACGGTCTTTTCGAAGCTCGAACGCGTCAAGTATTCCGCTTCCGACTCCGCCGCCGAGTGACTATAATGTCCCGATGCAACACCTGGAGCCGCTGGCCCATCTCATTCCCGAAATAAAAGAACTCCTCGTCGCGCATGACTTCGCGACGGTCAAGGAGCTGTTGGAAGACCTTCGTCCTGAGGATCTCGCTCAGAGTTGGTCGCGGTTGACGGATCACGAAAGAGTGGAGATGTTCCAGCTGCTGGATCCAAAAGACGCGCTGGTCCTCTTCGAAAGCCTCGATAACCCCGACCAAACCTTTCTTCTCAAGTCCCTCGAAGACGATAGCATCACCAAAATTCTCGAAGGTGTCCCTGTTTCGGACATCGCCAGCATTTTTCACACGCTCCCCAAAAAAACCCGCAGCCGGATGATGCGTCTCACGAAACACACCGACGCCATTCGCCGCATTCAAAAAGCGCTTGAGTACGAACCCAACACGGCCGGGTCCCTGATGCATCCCGAATATGTCGCCATCAATCCCAAGATGTCGGCGTTGAACGCGCTGTGGCTGGTTCAAACCATCACGCATGTCCGCGAGAAACATCTGCTCCGTTCCCTTTACGTGATCAACTCCAAGGGCAAGCTGATCGGCGGCATCACGCTGGAAGATCTGATCTCAGCCCCGGCTGATATTTTGGTTCAGGACCTCATGTCATCGGTGTTGCCGTACAAACTCTCGCCCGATATGGATCAGGAGCATGTGTCCGAGCTGTTTACCCGGTACAACGTTTTGGCCGCGCCGGTGGTCAATGAAGAGGATCAGATCGTAGGTGTTGTGCTGATCGACGACATCATCAAAGTGGTCCGCCAGGAAGCAGATGAAGATTTGGCCAAGATTGCCGGTACTCAGGCCAATGAATTCCGCGAGCGGTCCTTCATTAAGATCGCCTGGATCCGAGCGCCGTGGCTGTTGGCGACGCTGGCGACTCAGCTGGTGGTGTCGCTGGTGATGCGGCATTTTCAATTTGTCCTGCAGGAAGTGATTGCTTTGGCGACGTTTCTTCCGCTAGTGGCTGCGATGGGCGGCAATGTCGGCTCGCAATCCGCGATGATCACGGTTCGTTCGCTGGCCATCGGCCAGCACAAAGGCAAGGCCAAGTACCTGGCCGTGCTGCGCGAAGCCGCGACCGGCACGCTGCTGGGTCTTGGTTACGGCCTGTTGGTCGGGGTGATCGCGTACCTGATGTACGGAAATCATTATGGAATGAACTTTGTTTATGTGGTCGGATTGGCTGTGTTTGCGGCGATGGTCTGGGCGTCCATTGTGGGCGCGACGGGTCCGCTGATCTTCGAAAAAGTCGGCGCCGATCCGGCCACCGCGATGGGGCCGATGGTCACAACGACGACAGATCTTTTTAGTATCACGGTTTATTTTTTACTCGCGCTCCTTCTCTTAATGAGGGTTTAAGGTTATGACATCTGATTCCGTCTCAG
>JAGOUK010000038.1 GCA_018061225.1 Candidatus Omnitrophota bacterium
AACTTGAACAGCGCAATCATGACCTGCAGAAGCTGGACAAGCTCAAATCCGAATTTATTTCGACGGTTTCGCATGAGTTGAGGACCCCGCTGGCCATCATCCGTGAATCCGTGGCGCAGACGCTCGAGGGGATACACGGGCCGGTGTGTGAGACGCAGATTCAAACCTTAAACTTGGCGCTGCGGAGCACGGACCGCCTCACCCGGCTGGTCACGGATCTGCTGGATCTTTCGAGGATTGAATTTGGCAGGATGAAGTTTAAATTGGAACCGTTGGACCTCGCCGCCTGCGTCAAAGAAACGGCCTTGGCGCTGACTTCGAACGCGAAAAAAAAGGGGATCGAGCTGATTGTCGACGCTCCCGCCTCGCTTCAAACCTACGCCGACCGGGACAAGGTTGAGCAGATCTTGACCAATCTCATCGTGAACGCCATAAAATTTACGGACAAAGGAAGCGTGAAGCTGACGCTCACCAAATCGGGAAGCGACGCGCTGATCGCCGTTGAAGACACCGGGATCGGCATCTCCGACGACGACTTGCATCGGGTTTTTTCCAAATTTGAACAATTTAGCCGGGAGCGGACCGGCGGCGAAAAGGGCGCGGGGTTGGGTCTTGCGATCTGCAAAGGGCTGGCCGAGATGCACGGCGGGTCCATACGGGTGCGAAGCCGGCTTGGCGAAGGGAGCCGGTTTGAAGTCCGGCTTCCGCTGCGCGGGGCCGCGGACGCTGCCGCAGAGCTTCTCAAAAAAATGAAGGAGCAAGCCGTCTCGCGCGGGACTTCGGCGGCGCTGGCGACGATTAAGATCGCGGGTGCGGCGGAGACATTTGATCTGGAGCTGCAGGGAGCCGTCCGGGAGTGCTTGCGCCGACAGGACGACATGATGATCTATGAAGCCGGCCGGGTTTGGGTATTGCTGCCCGACGTGGAAAGCGCCTCCGCCAAGGTTATCTTTGAGCGTATCCGGGAGCGGGTGGATGGTTTTTTGAAGAGCCGTACGCCGGACTCTTGCGCCGCGGAGTATAATCTGGAGTTGATGGACCCGCAGCAAATGACCGACGGAGGTACCCGTTCATCATGATCGCCAACGAGTCTATCCGTATCTTGCTGATCGAAGATGACGCCGATTACGCCATTGTCATTCAGAATCGGCTGAGAAGCGACTCGAAGTACCGATTTGAGCCGATCCACGCATCCACGTTAGAGGCGGGGCTTTTGGAGATGGCCAAACACGCTCCCAACCTCATCCTATTGGATCTTAATCTGCCCGATACCCGCGGTCTTGAAACATTTGACCGAATCCGGTCGCAGAATCCAATGGTACCGGTGGTCATTCTGTCGGCCACCGATGATGAGACGGTCGCGCTGGAGGCTCTCAAAGCCGGCGCCCAGGACTACATCATCAAGGGGCAGGTGGACGGCAAATTTTTGACCCGCATCCTGAGTTACAACATGGAGCGCAGCCGCCTTCAGATCGAGCTGCAGCGTCTTTCGCTGGTGGATCCTCTCACCGGTCTTTATAACCGCCGGGGCTTCACGACGCTCGCGGCTCAACATCTCAAGCTGGCCAGCCGCAGCAAGCGCGGGTTCGGCATATTTTCTATCGACGTGGACGGGTTGAAAGGCGTGAATGACCGCGAGGGTCATGCCGCGGGCGATCGGCTGATCAAGTCCGTGGGGGATATTCTGGGGTCGGCGTTCCGGGGTTCAGATATCATCGCGCGCATGGGAGGGGATGAGTTTGTGGTCATGGCGATGGATATTCAGCACGGGCACTTGGCGCTTTTGGAATCCCGTTTATATGAACGCGTCCGGCAGCATAATGAATGCCGCGGGTCCGCGCCGGCAATGGCATTCAGTGTCGGAGCCGTTTATTTTGATCCCTCCGAATCCGCCACGCTCGAAAGTCTCTTAGAAAAAGCCGATCAGCTCATGTACGAAAAAAAGCGCTCATCCGGCCGTCCATCGAATTAACAAGGAGGCGTGTATGCCCGCCTGGCCCTGGGATAAACCTGACGACGCTTCGCCTCAGAAGCTTCTTGAACGCATTCGCGAGCTCGAAACGGAGCGCGAAAAACTTCTAGCCGCCGTTCAGCGTTCGGACGAGGCGATTGTCCTCGTAAAAAACGAACACGAGATGCGGGTGAGGGAGCGGACCGTGGAACTCACCACCGCCAACGAAGCGCTGCGGTCTCAGATCCTGGAGCGCAAGCGGGCCGAGAGTGAACTGCGCCAGCTCAATGCCTACCTGGACTCCATCATCGAAAATATCCCCGACATGATATTCCTCAAAGACGCCAAGGAGCTCAGATTTGTCAGGTTCAACCGGGCGGGTGAAGAGCTCCTGGGGTATTCCCGGGAAGAGCTGCTGGGTAAAAACGATCATAATTTTTTCCCCAAGGCAGAAGCGGAATTTTTTATCTCCAAGGACCGTGAAACGCTTGCCGATGGAAAAATGCTCGATATCAGCGAGGAACCCATCCAAACCCGGCACAAAGGTCTGCGTGTTCTTCACACCAAAAAAATACCTATCCTCGACCGGGAGGGCAGACCTCTATATTTACTCGGAATTTCTGAGGATATTACCGACAAGAAAAATGCCGAGGAAGAACTGCGTTTTACGCACGTGCTGCGGCAAAGCAATATTGAGCTGGAGCAGTTCGCTTATGTGGCATCGCACGATCTTCAGGAGCCTTTGAGAAAGGTCATGGCATTTGGCGATCTCTTAAAGGTGGAATGTCACGAGACCTTACCCGAGAAGGGACGCGATTACATCGACCGCATGCAGCGTGCCGTTGCGCGGATGCAGGAGCTGATCGAAGCGCTGCTGGCGTACTCACGCGTGTCCCGTGAGCAGCCTCAAATGGCTGATGTGGACCTCAATGAAGTGGTCAGGGGGGTGCTTGGTGATCTCGAGCTGCATATTGCCCGGGCTAAAGCCGGGATCACGGTTGAGACATTGCCGGCCGTGAGGGCGGATCGGCACCGGATGCGGCAGCTTTTTCAAAATCTGATCTCGAACGGCATTAAATTTTGTGAGAAGAGCAAACTTCCGGTGATCAAAATTCGGGAAGTGCCCGCGAGCCGGCCCGGGATGGTGGCGGTGGAGATCCACGACGAGGGTATTGGATTTGACTCCAAGCACACCGACCGGATTTTTCAACCGTTTGAGCGTTTGCACGGCCGAGAAGATTACGAGGGGACCGGTGTGGGGCTTGCCATTTGTCAGCGCATTATTCTCAGGCATGGCGGGCAAATTAAGGCTGAGAGTCAGCCGGGGGCCGGCACCCAATTTATTGTCGAATTGCACGCCGCCAACCATAAGGACGACATGGCATGAGCGGCCGTGTTCCCTGGATACTGGTCTGTGAAGATGATGATGATGATTATCTGCTGCTGAGCCGGGCGATTGAGGCATCCGGATGCACATTGAGGCTGAGGCGCGCGCTGGACGGCGAAGCGGTTCTGCCGACGCTGAGCGGCTCTCTGACGGAAGCGGGCTCAGACCGAATCTTGCCGCGGTTTATTCTGATGGATCTCAGGATGCCGCGCAAGGACGGCAAAGAGGCGCTTCGGGATGTGAAGCGGCATCCCGAATTCCGCAAAATACCCGTGATTGTTCTGACCACTTCCAGATATCATGGTGATATCGACCGAACGTATTTAGACGGCGCGAACACATTTTTTACGAAGCCTCAGGACTTCAAGTCGCTGGTGTTTCTTATGAAGCAGGTGTGTGATTACTGGGCGGCCGCCGCTCTGCCATCCGCCCCTGATTGTACCGAGGTTGGAAAAGCCCAGAATGAGGAACCAACATGAAAAAATTTGAGACACCCGGCTCCGTTCAAAAACCCAGGATACTGCTGATTGAGGATGATCCTGATGACGCGCTGCTCTTTCGGCACGCGCTTCCTGAAGGGTGTGACCTTATGGTGGCGGAGGATGGCGAGGAAGGGCTGCGAACCGCGCTAGAGGCCCGGCCGCATATTATTTTTTTGGATTTAAGACTCCCCAAAATGTGCGGGGAAGATGTTTGTAAGGCGATTAGGTGCCATGACGACCCTGCGATCGCGGCTATCCCGATCGTGATGTTCACCTCCAAGTCGGGCGACGCGGACCGTGTGATCGGGCATGTGATCGGCGCGAACGGCTACCTCACCAAGCCCTGCAGCCCGCACACCATTCTCAAAGAGCTTAACGAACGGCTGCCGTTTGAGACGGCTCCGTTTGCGGCGAAGTCCAACTCGATTCTCGTGATCGAGGATGATGAAGACGACGCCCTTCTGATTCGGACCATGCTTTCACACGACCGCAAACAGTCTTACTCGGTCGAGCGGGTTAAAACGCTCAAACAAGGACTTGAGGTGTTGCGTGAGCGGACACCGGACCTTATCGTTTCGGACCTGGGTCTTTCGGACAGCCGCGGCATTCAGACGTTTCGGGACCTTAAGAAAGCCGCCCCTGAGACTCCTATTCTGCTTTTGACAGGGCATCAGGATGAACTGATGGCTGAGGAGGCGCTCCACGAAGGGGCGCAGGACTTTGTTCATAAGAACGATATGAATTTGCAGATCCTAAGCCGCGCCATCCGCTACGCGATCGAGCGCTACAACCTTCTTAAAAAAGCCCGTTTGGCGAGCTTTCGGGATGACTTGACCGGGTGCCACAGCCGCGGGGCTTTTTTGGCATTGGCGGGCCATCAGTTGAAGATCTATAAGCGGCTGCAGAAGGACTTTGTGATGTTCTATGTCAAAATCATGGGGTATCCGGAGATTTTGGCAAGCAGGGGTCCTGAGCAGGCGGATCAGGCGGCAATGGCAGCGGCGCGTATTTTGAGGCATACCTTCAGGGATTCGGATGTGGTGTCCCGTGTTGCGGCGGATGAATTCGCCGTTGCGGCCGTGCTCTGTGATTATGATTCAGCCAAGCCGCTCAAATCACGGCTTCTCAAAGACGTGGAATGGTACAACGAGGCCAAACATCTCCCGTTTGAAATTGATTTATCGGTCGAAGTTTTTGCCAGCCGCTCCGGAGAGCCCGTGGACCTGAGTTATTTATTGGAGAGAGGAGCGGCCGCGACTGCCGCGAGAGACGATAAAAAATCTTAGCGGCGAATCGTCCCGAGGACCTTTTTGGCCTTACCGGTCTTTTTGAGAGATTGCCGATAGCGGAGTCTCGACTCCTCGATGCTCTTCAGCGCCGCGTTCAAATCCTGCCAGCCTTCCACGCCGGTTTTTTTGTGCTCCAGGTCTTTGTAGATCTTAAAGAAATGCTCGATTTCCTTGAGAAGATGCGGCGGGCATTCGCTGAGGGATGATAGGTGATTCCAAAGAGGATCATGCACGGGAACGCAGAGGATTTTTTCGTCAGGACCTTTTTCATCCCACATCTTGAACAGTCCGATCGGCCGCGCTTGAATGAGGCAGCCGGGGAAAGTCGGCTCCCACACCAACACCAGCGCGTCCAAAGGATCTCCGTCCTGCGCCAACGTCTCAGGAATAAATCCGTAATCGGAAGGGTAGTGGACCGCCGAAAAAAGCATCCGGTCAAATTTGATAAACCCGGACTTCTTGTCAAACTCGTACTTGTTGCGGCTGCCCTTAGGGATCTCAATAATAACCGTCACCACCGGATGCTTCACATCCGGCTTCGCCGCCACCTTAGCCACATACTTAGCCATAAACCCTCTTCCTAAAATCGAAGTTAATCCCGCTCGAGCGCTGCGTCCGTCCCTACACGAGCGCTGCGAAGCAGCGTGCGCGTAAACCCCGCGCGCAACAACGCAAATCATCCGACCCTTACTTAAAAATTGGCAAGAAGCGTTCAGATGCTAGGCGCGCGGAGCGCGGAATACTCTCCGGTATCCAAGCGACGCGCAACGACGCAGATGAATGCTTATTGCCAATTTTTGGTAGCCCCAACGGGAGTCGAACCCGTGTCCCTACCGTGAGAGGGTAGTGTCCTAGGCCACTAGACGATGGGGCCAAAAAAATCCAAAAAATCCAAGAGCCGCCTATTATAACCGATTGTCAGAATGGCGCAACACTCGCGGAAACATAGCCTGAAACAACACGAAAAGGCCTAAAGTGATAAAAAAGTTAAAAAAGACTTACTCTTGAATTGTTTATATATGTAATGCATACTCCAAGCAGTTAGGGGGAGCTCCAAAAAGTTCTCTTTGAAAAAGGCAAACCCTCCGAAAGGAGGGGGCGCAAAATCACAGACCTAAACGCCGCGCCGGATTTATGAGTCTCGCGGCAAATGGTGGCTGGATCGCCAAAGGTGAATATGAAATTGCATTGGGCCGCCGCGGCTTTGATCGCGGCGTCCGTCCTCACACAAACTTCGTCAGTACCCGGCACCGAGCAGGCCGACCCGCTGCATCTTGCCGTGGCGCCGCTCATGGTCCGCCTGTCCGAGGGCCAATTGCTCTCGCCCGAATCCCGAATAGAGCTCAGGTCCGTTGACCCTAAAGGCAATCTTCACACCGTCACCGATCTTCACGGCCAGGGCCAATGGTCGTTGGAGACCATGCGTGACGGCCGCAGCTTCCAGATCATCCCGTCTCCGACGAGTTACGCGGGTCCGCTGCAAGTCCGCGTGGACGGCCGCATCGTGAGCCGCTTCGGAGAGATGGCTTCGAGCTCGCAGACGCTGGTTCTCGAAAAAGTGTTATCAGCCCGCATGGCGGACGGAACTATTCTCAAAGTTCACTACACCGACTTCGCGCTTGATCAGTCCGAGGATTGGTCTTACCCGCGCCGGGTGTTCACGCACATGAAGGCTGCCTACGAAGTGCTTGGCCGCGATCTGAGGCTGGACGACAACCGGAGCGCCAAGCCCCGGGCCATTGAAGCCTATATCGGGGACACGGAAGCGGGCGGCATTCTGCCGTTCGGCGGGTTCACGCTTGAGGACTTCAAGCGGGCGCCGCTTTTTATGGTGCGGACGGACGAGCGGTCCGGCGCTAAAGTTCCTGTGCTGCTGCTGCCCGCCAATTACAGTAAATTTCTGGAATTCTGGAACCGGATCAACCGCATTCCCGGAGAGAGCGCCTACTCCACGGACCAATACCTGGCCTCTTCGATCATGCACGAGATGACTCACGCGATCGTGCATGGATTTAACGAAAACTTAGGGTCGACCGAACACGAGATCCGCGGCGGCGACTGGTACACCGAGGGATTGGCCCGATATTTTGAATGCAAGACCGGATCCGACGCGGGCTTCGCGTCGGAAGGCTTCCGAAAGATCGTGGACGGCCGAGTGCAGTTCTCACGCGGCGGCGCCAATTACTACCTCCGGTATCCGGATGAGTCGTTTTTCACGATGCGTTATGAGAACGCGCTATTTTGGATGTATCTGGACAAACGGATGGGGTCTGATGCGATCGTTCAGATCACCCGCGACCTGAAGGGCTTGGCGTTCAACGCGTCTGCCGCGGATTATGCCCGTGTCCTTTCGGAGGTGACCGGCGAATCGTTCGAAACCCTGCTGAACGATTATTTTAACTGGGTCTATCGCGGTGATTACACTCGATATAGAGAGGGGAGCAAGCTTCTTCCGGTGGCTGCCGCGAAAAGTGTGTGGTCCAAAGGACAATTTTATGTGTATAACAACCGCGGTTCGCTGGTGCAGCTGGCAGGTTCGTCGCTGACGAGCGACTGGGTTTCGGGCTGGGGGAATGACACGGCGCAAAAGACGACGGAGATCATCGCGGGTGATTGGACCCTTGGCGCGGATATTAAGCCGCTCGCTTTTGACGCCCATGAGATCATGATCAGCGCCGCCGCGGGTGAGGCGCGGGAGCTTAGCGTTGAGAACACCGGCGGCTCAAAGCGGATGCGGGTCACCGCTTATTTTGAATCCGCTCAGGGAACCCGCACCGCAACGGCTGACGCGACTTCCTCAGGCTCGGCAAGATTCACGATCGGCCCCAACGAAAAAATCACGCGAGCCGGACTCGCGATCGTCAATCTGGATCTTGAGCAGACCGCTTCCTACCGGATCAACATTTCCTAAATACGGAATTAATTAAAGTTCGAGACTGACGCCGGTCAGGAGCGACCAGGCTTCGTAGCTGTAGAGGTAGGAGTTTTCAAACTTCTGGTTGGAGACTTGTTTTTCGTAGCTTCCCGCCATCACCCAAGTCCACTGCTTGCTCATCGGTACATTCAGTTGCACGGCGGTCTTAGCGTTGCGGTCGACCTGATCGGTCCCGAGCAGCACACCGGAAACATCCTGAGCCGTGCGGCCGGGGTAGAACGTTTTTTCGTACGCCCAGCTGACTTGAGCGCTGGACGGCTTGGCGCCCTTGAAAAAAGTTGGTCCGGTGACGGTGAGAGAGGGTTTGAGTTCGTAAGCGTGATAATCGTAATACCCCTCAAAGAACCGATCGTCAGTGAGCGCGAGAGTGTTGCGCGTGTCATAAAAGTCCAGGTTTGAAGTATTGTTCTTGAACATGGCGCTAAAGCCGCCGTTGAGCTGCTCCGTCAGAGCCTTGTAAACCGCCCCCCCGAACTCGAGATACAAATCCTGCCGCCCGTCATTCTGACGGATGCCATTGGAGTTCACGGTGAGCTTGTCCGTGTAGTCCTTAAAAAGAAGTGTCCCTTCGAGGCGGGCGGTGGTGTCAAACCACCAGGGGGCGCGGTAGGAACCGTCCAGTTTGTATCCGAGAAAATCTTTTTCCTTATCTTCAAGCGGTTCGCGGCTCGAAAGCGCCTCGAGCGTGCGGTAATTGGGATATTCCCTTCTGAAAAAATTAAATCCGTAGGTCAGAAGCCGCTCTTTGCCGTCTTCTCCCAGAATTTGATGCGTGTTCTCAAAGCCGCCGCCGATATCTTCGTAATCGTAAAGACCCTTGCCGAGGCGCTCGTCCGCTGTTTCTTTAAGCAGGACCACATTGTAAAAAAAGACCGGCTTAAAGTTCATCATATCACCGAAGAATTTTTTGTAAGCGGCGGAAAGGTTGTAGGAAAGCAGCTGATTGGACGCTTGGCTGCCCTCATCCTGCCGGATAAAAATATTGTCTTTGCGGAAGGAACCGTTGAAGAGAGCGATGAGACGGTCTTTTTCGTTGACCTTATACGAAGCTGAGGTCAGCCATTTGTGTGAGGTTGAAAAATCACCCGCCGCTGGTCCGGCGATATCGGAATAGCCGAACAATGACTCGCCGTCCAAAATATAAATAAAGGGATCTGTTGCGGGCGTCTGAGGAGCTTCTTCGGCCGCTTGGGCGGGTTGCCCAGCCAGGCAAAAAGCCACCGCTGCGGCGGTTGCTAACGTGAAAAGTACGGACTGGCGACGAGTGGTTGTAATTTGCATGCGA
>JAGOUK010000039.1 GCA_018061225.1 Candidatus Omnitrophota bacterium
GGTTGATGTAGTGCAGTCCTTCGACATGGAGGATGGGTCTGTTGGAGAGATTTACTTGGGTGAGGCTGATCAGGTCTTCATAGGAGACTTTATAGCCTTGGGAGGCGATGCCGTAGAGGGAGGAGGTTTTTTGGAGGGCGTGGAGACTTAAGAGCATCTCCTGGCCTTCTTTTAAGAAGGGATGGATCTGGCCTGAGAGGATGTCGATCAGGATGAGGCGGGAGGCTAAAAGGGATTTTTGTTCCTCATCGAAGCTCTGGCCCTGGGACTTTAAGAGTTCCACCAACGGATCGATAGCGCTTTCTCCAAAGTGCAGGGACTGGGAGTTGAGATAGGTCTTGAGGCGGGCGATCTCTTGCGCGGTCAGGTTGACCGCCTCGTTTTCGGCAAGTCCTAATTCTGCCAGGAGCGCGGCCCTATAACTTCCGTCCGCTGCGTTCAGATAGGCGTCGAGCCTGTCGAAGACCAATGACAAGATTGCGGATTTTTTGCGCAGGCGTGAAGCGTGTTCGGGCGAACCGACCAGCTCGGCCTTAAGAGCGGCGGGGCTGAGCTCAAGCGATCGCGCGGTCTCTTCTTCCGTGGGATCTCTGCCGAGATTGGTCCGATAGGCATCCAGGATAACGGCCCTCCGCTCTTCGGCGGAGATTTTTTCTGTCGATATTTCAAATTGCGCTTCGAGCTGATTGAAGACCGCCGCGAAGTCCTGCTCGATACCGAGCTTTTTGCCGTTCAAGGCGCTCGAAAGCTGCGCCAGCTGATCGGCGACATTTTCTTCAAAATCGGCTCTTGCCTGATCGATCTGGCGAAGCGCATCTCTCAGCTCATCCAGGGCCTCGGACTTTGCTTTTTTGGCCTTGGATCCCTTCATCTTTTGCCCTTCGAGATCACTGAGGGAATTCTGCACCTGTGCTCTCTGGGCGTCCAATTGCGCTCTCTGAGGATTCACCTGGTCCAAAAAGCTCTGGGTGATGAGCCCGGCTTCCATAGCCTGATCCTGCAGCGCGTACACCTTCTGAATACTGACCTGCCGCCTCGCGTCATACAAGGCTTCGTCGAGCGCGCGGCGCTGGCCTTCGTTCGTAACCTCGATCAGCTCACCCGCTTCATCATAAACATAATCGGTAAGAAGATATCCGGCCAGATCGTACACCGCGTCCAGCCGATCGGATCCGGGCTCGTACACCAGAACCGTTTTGTCAGCGCGGGCCATAGAAACCAAACGGCCGTCCGCGTCATACGTCACAACGATCGAGGTGTCGGGCTTCAGGGCGCCGCCAAGTTGTGACTTGACCGCCGACCAACTGACGTTGCGGTAATTGATATTGAAGTCGTAACTCAAAATGGATTCATCCAGCGCGGGCTGGTCGACGGGAATCTCGTGGACCGGCTGGACGATTCCGTCCGCCCGGGTGTATCCCCACCAGGAAGCGTCCATCCGCGTAGCTAAAACATCAGAATGTCCTTTATGTCCCTCGGCAAAAAAAGTTCCGTTCTTCCAAAGCGCGTGTGGAACGCTCCCCGTAAAAGCGACGGGCCTTGGGTCGCCCATGCGGTAAATATAGATATCGGTCCAATAGCCCTTTTCGCGGAGTTCGACGGTGTATTCCCCGCCCGCCGTGTAGACATAATTCAGCGCCTTAACACTCACTCCTCCTTCGGGCGCTTGCACGTAAGCATTGACCTGGCCGCTTTCCTCAAAACGAACGGACAGCGCCACCGGCGAACCGCCCGCATGATCCAGCCCCGTAAATCCCACCGAAAGACTGGAGCCCTCCTCCACGCGCACGTCCACACTGCGGTTGACCCCTTCAAAATGGCTGTAGCTGGGAATGTGCTCAGAGAGTGTTTGGTCATAAGCAGCGGTCGGCAGCTCCGTGTCGGTCGCCTCGATCCTTGATGACAGGGCGCCCTGAGGAATGTCAAAACGCACCGCGCCGGAGTGATGCCCGACCCCGGCTCCAAGAAGACTAAAGCCATTGGTTTCTTCATCAAATGTCTGCAAGGCTTCAATGCGATGCGTCCGGTTGAGCCGGGTCGTCGGGATGACGCCGAGCATCCGGCGGATGCCTTTTTCGCCGATCGTCGTTACGGCTCCGCCCTGATGTCCCGCATAATAAAAAGGCATATCATGCGTCCAAACGATCGTTCCGCCTTTTTCCATGTAATCGCGGGGGATATTCCGCTGTGAGATCGAATAAGGGCTGAGAGGGTCATAGACCGTGTCCGGCATGATGCTTTGGAGCATCACGAGCGCGGTGCCGGAGCCGTGATTTTCTAAAAAATTCTTCAGATCCGCGGCGCCGACAACCTCATATCCAATTGAGGTCAGGTAGGACAGCATCGCCAGCGTAAAGCCATAGGTGTTGGACGTCGGATATTGCGGATCGTAATAAACATAACGTCCCGAGATCGGCACATGCGGCGTCAGCGCGGTGTAGGCGGCTTTGTTCTGCGCGTCGGATTCGTATGTTGGAACGATCTCGTTGTTGATGCTCATGCCGTCCCACAGATAAATAAATCCGGAGTCGGGATCCGCCGGGTTGAAGTTCTTCCGCCATCCGGCGGCTCCATTCCCGTTGACCGCGAACACTTCGATCTCCGGCTCCGACTCAAAAGAGTGATACGCGCTCCAGCTGAGTTCCGGGGAAGCGGCGAACTCGTCGTAAGTGATCGGCAAGCCCGTCTCGTCGTAGTAATAGATCCGTGTCGCGACGTTCGACGCGAACGCGGCATCATTACCGGCCTTGACCAGCGTCTCGATGGCGGACCCCGCGGCGGCGCCTTTTTGGCCGATAAGCGCGAAGCTGTCGCGATAAGCCAGGCCGTTGATTTGAACACTGCCGAACGATTGAATGGCATCGCGAATACGCTGACTCAAGTACTTAACGCCCTCATCCGCGACCGCCATGATCACCGCGTCCCCTTCGGGGATGGCCTCCAGATAAGCCGCCATTCGCTCCGCCTCCGCCGGGCCCGTGGTATCGGGATAAACGTCAAAAAACGCTTTGTCGATGACGTTGCCCGAGGCATCTACATGCGCGATGCTCCATCCGCGGCCCCGGTATTCCTTGTTTGCCGTGTAAATATTCAAATTAAAATCCGAATAATCCACGCCATCCACCGTGATCGACGAATTCCATCCGTCCACATATCCGTAGGAGGCGGCGCGAAGAACGACCGGCAGATTCAGGGCGCCCACCGGCGACCAGACACGCTCCATCACCCGGGTGCCCGTGATCCGCCCCTGCTCGTCACGCCTAAATCCAAAGTCCAGCGTCTTGCGGTCCGCGGGATCGGTGATCCTCACGAGCGCGCCCGCCGTGTCATAGCGGTAGATCCGACCGGCGCGGGTCACGTCAACATATTGAAGCCGACCAATTTCATCACGGAGGTATTTGACCGTGGAGCCGTCCTCGTGACTCACTTCGTCGACGAGCCCTTCTTTGAGCAGAACGTTGCGGTATGCGTTTTCCTGCGCACCGACGTTTAGAACGGTGCCGTCCTTCAGCACGATCTTGTCAACCGTATCTTCCTTGTAATAGAGCGTGACGCCCTCGGCGGTCTCGGAGGAATACAGCGATTCTTCTTCATAGACGCTGCCGGACCCGTCCGTGTAATCGCTTTTTTTATAAAGAAAGCCTTCGGCCGTTTTGAGGTAGATCAGCTCGCCGTCGGAGTTATAAATCTTCGTCAGACCGGCCTCATCGGTGATGTGAGTCTGATCGCCTTCGTACGAATAGACGTAACGGCCGAGCACCTGCCCTTGCCAGGTAACAATCGATGATGCGATCCGCGCTTCGGCGTTCGGACCGGCGCCGGCCGTGGCCGCGTAAGAGTAGGTCGTGAGAATTCCCTGCGCGTCCGCGCTAGAGAGCAGGCGCCCTTCCGAATAACGCTTCACTTCGTTTGCTCTCACGTCGGAAATCACCGTGAATTCCCGATCTCCCTCAAATTCGTAGGAGTACCGGTAGACCACGGCTCCGTCCGCGGAGACGACTTCGCGGATCTTGCCGTAAGCGTATCGGGCGGTTGTCGGTTCGCCGTCCGGCGGGATCGTGGTGACCGACGCGACTTTGCCGTCGGCGTCATAGATATATTCGGTGACTGCGCCGTCCGTCGACGTAACGCGGCCGGCGCGTCCGTCCGTATATCCCATGACAATGCCTTCGGCCGTCACCGACTCCAGCGCTTCACCGTTCACATCGACCGTCATCCGCACGGGCGCATCTGCGAGTCCTATAATGCGGTTGAACTGAACGGTCTTGGACCGCCAAGCGTCCTCCGCCGGGACACGAGAGGCCGTCATCGCGGTTTGTATCAAAGTCCGGCTGTCGTCCGCCAAAAATAAGGACGGCTCATGAATACCGCCGGCCGTGACCGCCAATTCAAAGTAACCCGCATTCTCAACCGCGAGCGTCCAGGCATCGGCGGAGGTCTGCGCCGGGACAAAATCGATATAAATCACATTAACCGGAGCTCCCGTTGTCCGGGTGATAGGGATCATCGCGGTGACGACCCCATTGTCGACGCTGAATTCTCTCGCCATATCGTCGAACACACCGGATCCGCCAAAGCCCGGCCGGACCCTTATGGATGTCAAGGCCGGCGCGTTCTCTACTCGGAACTTCACGTAGATAAAACCGCCTTGTTTAACCATGACATTCTTATAACCATCAAAGTAAAATTGAGCGCCCAGTCGATCGGACGGACTTCTCAAACTGGCTGAGCTCAGATGCACTCTAGAAACGGTGTCGGAGGCGGGCCGATTGTTGTAGATGGATTCAATCCCTCCGGAGGCGAGCCTTGCATAGGACGGCTGGGATTCAGAATACTTCGTAAGCGCGCTCCATCCCTCGAGCCCCTCGACGGGCCAATATCCCGGATTGAGCCCTGCCTCGAAGAGATCCGTCATTTCGCCTTCCGAGCCGTCGGGAAAAACAGCCTTGATGTCCCGAACTGTTCCGTCTGTATCCCGGAGATAATCAAAAGACGCCTGACCATTGCCGTCAACAAAACTCGTCGTGTAGCCCTCTTTGTCGAGCCCGATCTCGACTCCGTCGGGCCTCGCGACATGGGTGAGCCTGCCGCCGGCGATCGTGTAAATCGTACCGTTGTAAGAACGGATCCGACCCGAAACGAGCGATCCGTCCGCCGCGAACACCGGCTTTAAGTACGTCGATACGCCGTTCGAGATGGCCGCAATCCCTTGCGCGTCATAATCAACGCTCAGGCCGTCGGCTTCCAGGCGGATCAGCTTGCCGGCGGCGTCGTAGACGCGTACATCCGTTTCCTTTGTGACGCGCGTCGTATAAACATTTCCGGCTGCGTCCGACCCATATGACAGGGAAATATCGGGTTGTCCGGGTTCGGTGATGCGCGTGAGCCGATTTTTTTCGTAAAAAGCTGTTTTTCCCGTCTCGCTTTGAGCCCTGATCAGTTCTCCCGCGACGAACGTCAGGTTCCACGCGGTTCCCTGGGAATCCCGGGTGGACAATATATAGTCCTGAAGTTCTCCCGTTTGGCCGAAGGTCATGTCCGTCAACACATCGCCGTTGGCGCGGGTCACGCGAACCGGAATGCCGTCCGCGCTGGCGAGTTCAACAACATCGCCCGCGGAAGTCCGGTGCTGCCGCAAAATCATCTCATAGGCAGCAGGCAAAACTGCCGCAGAAGAAGCTGCCTCGATCGAGGCTGTCGCTGGCGTATACGCGTAGATTCGGCTGTCGCTCATCCTCGTTTCCATCGGGCGGCCGTCGGCAAAGGTCGTCACCGTGCCGTCCGGCTTGCGCTCTTCCTGAATTTGTCCTTCACGATATCGGCGGACCGTGCCATCCGGCAGCCTCACCGTCGCTTCACGAATAACGACACCCTGCCCGGGATCGGCATTGGCAGCCGCGGCGTCAAAAATAATGTCCTCGATCCGAGTCCCGTCCGCCTTCTCGATCCTCGTTACCCGGCCTTCAGAATAAAAAACGGTCTGGTCCGCGGTGCCGACCGACGCGAGGCGGCCCTTGGCATCATAGGAGGTCTTGAGCCCGGACGCTTCGACCGTCATCTTCAACAAATTCCCATGAACGCTGGTCTCAAAGCCAAAGCCCGCCCCGCCGGCGCTTTTGAGCAGACCGTTCTCAAAAGTGGTCTCTGAGCCGTCCTGTCCCATGACGCGCGTCAGTGCTCCATCCAAATATTCGGCCCTCAGAACTTCGGGCCGGCCGGCGGCGCTCGCCGTCAGGACGCCCAACACTGCCCGAACCGCGCTGTCGTCGAGTTTGGACGGGACGGGCATTGCAGCCGCGTTCAGAGGATAGACCACGGCCGTCTTCGCCACTGCGTTGACCGCCGAGGCGCCGAACCACCCGGCTGCGGAGAGCGCGGCCGCTGAGAGCGCCGGGACCGCGGGCCTGGATCCTGAGGCGGGATAGGAGTACAGGGCTATCTTCCCGTTTTCGAACACCAGCTCTGCCGCATGATCAACACCGGGCTTGATCGCTTGCGCCAAAGTATAGGAAGTGGTCGTTGTCTTTTTGGTTTTGCTGTTATAAGAAGTTTTTTTGAGCGTCCATCGTCCCCCGAGCCATGTGGCCGTATACGTATTCTTTATGAGCCCGGCCTGCGGCTCCGCGGCAGTCAACACAACTTTATTGGTGTTGGAAGCGCTGACGAAGCTGAAGGCCGTCCGGGAGGAGATTTGTCCGGCGGTCGTATCTGCGGCGCCTCCGGCGGAGAAGGTCCGGGTGTACGCGCCGGCGGAGGGCAAATAAGACAGGATCTCCGCGTCGTTTGAAACGGCCGAGAATTTAGGATTCCATTTTTTAGAGGCGATTCTCGCGAGCGGGGCCGCCGGTCGAGCCGCTCCGGCCTCATACACATAAATTCCCACGCCGGCGGATTCCCAGCGCAATTCGGCGGTGTAGGTCTTGTCCGCGCTGAGAGAGACCGGTAGCGCCGCGGGCCTGCCCTTGCCGTAACTGTATGTGGCGGACCCGGATTTTAATTTCAACAGGATATTGACGGTCTGAGAATTATAGGCGCTCAAAGTCACGGTCGAGTCCGGCTCGCCGCTGTTGAGCTCGAAATTCACCCTCAGCGACGGATTGCTAGAATAGGAAATCGCCGGGACCGACTTCAGCGTTACCGTTTCGGCCTTGGCGGCAACCTGCGCCGGTCCGGTTGGCGCGGCGATGACATTCCCTCGGGCATCGAGCGCGTACTCGTGACGCGTGACGGTCCCGTCCACCGCGATGGTTCGCTCGGCATAACCCAGATACGGCCCGTCCTGATAATACTCAACGGCGCTGCCGTCCGCGCCGGCAGTTTGGATCAAACGGAGATCCCGGTACTCACACACGGAGCCGTCCGCCAGCCGAATATCCGCGTCCGCCACCGCGCCATTCTCCCAGCGCAGGCCTGTGAGGATTATCCCCTCGACCGTGCGAATCGAGGCGATTTTTCCGTCCTCATCAACTTCATAGATCTTGCCATCAGCCGCCGTGATCGATTCCATCGCGGCAACCGCGCGGTCGCCGGTCCGCGTTACGGCATATCGGTACGTAAAGCCGTTTTCTTCAACGCGCGCCAAAACTCCCGCATCATAAATAATTTTCTTTCCGGTACTTAGACTCGTTTGCATGACGCGGCCGTTCGCGTCATAAACAGAAATGCCTCCCTCCGACGTCACGGTGGTTCTCATCACCGTGCCGTCGGCCGCGAATTCGTAATCGTAAAATGATTCTTTTCCATCCGAAGAAGCCGTCTTTTCCACGCGGCCGTTCGAGTCATAAAAGACATCGGTCCCGTCCGGCAGGCGCGAGGCGATCACGCCGCCGCTTCGCGCGAGTTGTATCGTGCCGTCATCAAGCCTGAGATCCGCGTCAATGATTTTTCCATCCGCGTCAAAGCGGAGTCCGGACAACACCGTGCCATCCGCACGCGTGATCCTGCCGATCTCTCCCCCAGTCATGTCCAAAAGATCGCCGGTGATTGTTTTGAGTGTGAAGGCGGGTTCGGCAGATGGGAGGTCTGCTTCATCCTGGCCGGGGATTGTGGACCCTAATTCCTGCAGGGCCGCTTGCGCCCCGACCGCGGACGCGTTTTGATCTTCGAATGTGTAATTAAGGGGTGGTGCCGATTGAAGCCGCGGCGCGTCGGATTGCATCGCCATAAATTGCTCCGCGTCATCCAGTAACTTTTGACGCGGGTCGAGCGCCCACGCGAAGTCCAGCCACAGCACCGAAACCGCGAGCGTAAGCGAGAGCGCCTTGAGTGAAGTTAAATTTTTGATTTTCATGTTGCCCCCGTTTCATTAAATTCAGAAACTGACGATGCTGCAGGTTTACCCGCCGCCCGGACTTGATTCAAGGGGTCCATTTTTTAAGAAATTGAGAAAGAGCTTGTTAAATCGGTTTACGCCCAAAAATTACTAAAGGTACATAAATGAATATTCTGGTGAAAAAAATTCTTGCGGGGTCAATTAGTTATACTTAATTGCGTCGGTCAAATATTTGCAATATCTGATTAGATATTAAAAGATTTGTGCTATTTAGCGGCAAAATCCGGTCAGTTGACCGTCTCATGGAATAGCCCCTTTTGGCCTTAAAAATCTCTAAAATTGACGAGTTTAAAGGTGGGGGTGGTGCTAGAGGCTAGGTGTGGACAAACGGACTACGGTCTTGGCGAGATGTGGTTTGGATATTGAGTTGTGGCGGCTGATCACGCCTTTGCGGCCGATGAGCGTCGTGTGCATTGGGTTCAAGCCGAAGGGGTTTTGGCGGCCGACGCGCTGGACGGCGATGAGATCAAGGTTTTTCCTGAGAAGTTTATCTTTAGCCCTCGCTTCATGCTGTGAGCTCTCGACAGAAAAACCTACTAACACCTGCCCCGGCCGCTTTAGTCGGCCGAGTTCGGCCAAGATGTCTGGATTTGGAATGAGTTTGATCGTGAGCGCTGACTTGCCTCGCTTGATCTTAGACGAGGATAGCGACGCGGGGCGGAAGTCCGCAACTGCGGCCGTCATGCAGATCACGTCACAGCGTTTGGATTCTTTGACAGCTAACTTACGCAGATCGCGCGCGGTCTCGAACCGCAGCACCCGCACTCGCGGACCGAAGTCAGCGGGGACTGTGATGGGTCCAGCCGCGAGCAGCACGCGATGCCCCCTCCCCGCAAACGCGCGTGCGAGCGCGAAGCCGAGTGTTCCTGTGGAACGGTTGGACAAAAATCGTACCGGGTCTAAGGGCTCGCGTCTCGGGCCGCAAGTCACTAAGACAGTAAGCGATTTATTTTTTTTGGTGAAAATTGCCGCGCTCATCGCGCGGTGC
>JAGOUK010000040.1 GCA_018061225.1 Candidatus Omnitrophota bacterium
TGTCTGGAGTATGCCATCATACAATCAAAATTCAATAGTTATGCCATATTTTTATAATCCTATATCAGATGTTTAACATGATTACATTATTTTGTCATTTAATAGAATAAACAGTTTAATTTGCCAGACACAGCAATTCCTAGGCCTATTCCATCAGATGCCGGAAGTTGCTAATGTCGGTTTTAGATCGTTACAGCACCCTTGGAGGCGGAAGAAACTTGGCGGGCGTATTTGGCCATGACACCGGTGCAGAAGGGGTGCTCGGGATGTTTTTTGATCTTCTTCAGACGGCGCTTGATCTCAGCCGCTGTGAGCTTCATATCCACGCGGCGTTTGGCCACGTCAAAGCGGATGATGTCGCCATTCTGAACCGCGGCGATCGGTCCGCCCAGCGCGGCTTCGGGTGAAGCATGTCCGGCCATGAATCCGTGCGTGGCTCCCGAAAAACGTCCGTCCGTGAGCAAGGCCACGGAATCTCCGAGCCCTTCCCCCACCAGCGCCGCGGTGACGGCGAGCATTTCGCGCATGCCCGGGCCGCCGCGCGGACCTTCGTAACGGATGATGACAACGTCGCCGGGCTTGATGCGCTTTTCTTTAACGGCCTTAAAAGCGGCGTCTTCGCTGTCGAACACGCGGGCGGGGCCTTCGTGTGAAACGCGCTTTTCGCCGGCGACTTTGAGCACGCAGCCTTCAGGCGCGATATTTCCTTTGAGGATGACAAGGCCGCCGGTAGGCTTGAGTGGGTTCGAAAGCGGGCGGACGACCTGCTGATTCTCGGTTTCAAAACCTTTAGCCGCTTCCTGGCCGATCGTCTTCTGCGTGACGGTGATACAGTCGCGGTGCAAAAGACCCGCTTCAAGCAAGCGCTTCCCTATAAGACGGATACCGCCGGCCGCGTACAAGTCGTTCGCGACAAAACGTCCGCCGGGCTTCAAGTCCCCGAGCAGCGGCGTCTTGGCGCTCACGCGGTCAAAATCTTCAATGGTGAGTTTGATCTTCATCTCGTGCGCCAGCGCCAAGAGATGCAGCACCGCGTTGGTCGAGCCGCCTGACATCGCGACGGCCGCGATCGCGTTTTCGATCGACTTGCGGGTGATGATACGGTCAGGGGTCAGGCCTTTACGGACAAGATCCATGATGATTCGGCCGGCATCACGGCAGGCATGGTCTTTTTCGGGATCCATGGCCGGAATCCCGTTGGTGTCCATCGGTGAGATGCCCATGATTTCGAAAGCCATCGCCATCGTGTTGGCGGTGAACTGCCCACCGCACGCGCCGGCGCCCGGACAGGCGTGATTCTCAAGAACCTTATATTCCGAGGCATTCATCCGGCCGGTGGAATGCTTGCCAACCGCCTCAAACACGTCCTGAATAGTCACATCACAATGTTTGTACTGACCCGGATCTATCGACCCGCCATAAATCATCAACGCCGGGATATTGAGGCGCGCGATGGCCATGACAGTGCCCGGGATGGTCTTATCACAGCCCGAGATGCAGATAATGCCGTCAAAGTAGTGTCCGCGGCCGACGAGCTCAATAGTGTCTGCGACGAGTTCGCGGCTGACCAGCGATGTCTTCATACCCTGAGTGCCCATCGTGATGCCGTCGGAGATGGCGATGGTGTTGAGTTCGAACGGCGTTCCGCCGGCCGCGCGGATCCCCTCCTTAACCTTCTCGGAGAGACGACGGAGATGAAAGTTACACGGTGTCGTTTCGATCCAGGTGTTCGCGACACCGATATGAGGCTTTTTGATATCCTCGTCGGTGAGTCCCATAGCTTTGAGCATGGCACGCGCGGGAGCGCGTGAAGGGCCTTCGGTGATCGTCGCGCTGATGGAATTTAATTTGTGGCTCATGTCAAAATCCTCTGTGAAATTGCTTCGTAGGCGCAGGCGCGCTTCCTCGCAATGACGTTGATCTTATTTAAGCAGTTTTCTCAGGACGGTCGGGAGAATACCGCCGTTGCGGTAATAATCCACTTCGACCGGGGTGTCGATGCGGGCGATCGTCTTGATCTGCCGCGACGCGCCGCCGGCAGCGGGTGTGACCGTCACCAGGATTTCTTGGCGGGGTTTGAGCGACTCGCCCAATCCTTCAAAGCTGAACACTTCATCCCCTTTAAGCCCAAGCATCTCGCGCGTCTGACCTTCAGGATATTGCAACGGCAGAATGCCCATGCCGACGAGGTTGGACCGGTGAATGCGTTCAAAGCTTTCGGCAATGACGACTTTGACGCCAAGCAACGAAGTTCCCTTGGCGGCCCAGTCGCGGCTGGATCCGGTCCCGTATTCTTTACCCGCCAGAACAACCAGCGGCACGCCGGCCTTCTGATAGAGGGCGGAGGCATCATAAATGCTCATCTCCTGCCCCGTCGGCAGATGCCTGGTGACCGAACCCTCCGAACCCGGAATCAGCAGATTGCGAAGCCGGATATTGGCAAAGGTGCCGCGCGTCATGACGCGGTCATTGCCGCGCCGAGCGCCGTAACTATTGAAGTCCTTGGCATCCACTCCCTGCTCGACCAGGTATTTGCCGGCGGCGCTTTTGCCGCTGATATTGCCGGCGGGAGAGATGTGGTCGGTGGTTACGGAATCGCCGAGCATCGCAAGCACCCGCGCCCCGCGAACCGGCTGAATCGTCCCAGGCTCGCGTGTGAGGTTCAAGAAGAAAGGCGGCTCCTGGATATATGTGCTTTTGGCCTTCCACGCGTAAAGATCGGAGGCGACGGTCTTTACTTTTTTCCACTCCGGCGTGCCGGCAGAAACATTTTTGTATTTGCGCTTAAACGATGCCACCGTCACGAACTTTTTGACATGCGCTTCGACTTCCTTGGTCGTGGGCCAGATGTCCTTGAGGAACACTTCCCTGCCCTTCTTGTCGCGGCCGATCGGCTCGCGGATCAAGTCCTTGTCAATCGTCCCGGCGATCGCGTACGCGACGACCAGCGGCGGACTGGCCAAAAAGTTGGCCTTCACATGCGGATTGACGCGGCCTTCAAAGTTGCGGTTCCCGGACAGGACGCTGGCGACGACCAGGTCGTTCTCGGTCACGGTCTTGGCAACCGCATCAGGCAGCGGGCCGCTATTGCCGATGCAGGTCGTGCATCCGTAGCCCACGAGATTGAAGCGGAGCTTTTCAAGATAGGGCAGCAGCTTCGAAGCCTTAAGATACTCTGTGACCACCTGGGATCCGGGCGCGAGACTGGTCTTCACGAACGGCGCGACGGTGAGCCCGCGCTCGACGGCTTTTTTGGCCACAAGACCCGCGGCGATCATCACGGAAGGATTGGAAGTGTTGGTGCAGCTGGTGATGGCGGCGATCGCGACGGCGCCGTGGCCGATGGTCGAGGTCACGCCGTTCTTCACCACACCCGTCCGAGAAACATCCGAGTCCTTTAAGCCGAAGCCGCGCTCGGCAACCGGCGCGGTCAGCGACTTGGCGAAGGTGCTCTTGAGATCGGTGAGATTCACGCGGTCCTGCGGCCGCTTGGGTCCGGCGAGACTCGGCTGCACATCCGCAAGATTGAGCTCCATCCGGTCATTGAACACAGGCTCGGCCTGACCGCTCTTGTAGAACAGCCCTTGCGCCTTGAGACATTTTTCGGCGAGCTTCACCAGCTTGGCGGGTCGGCCGGTATTTTTGTAAAAATCCAAAGTCTTCTTATCCACGGGGAAAAATCCCATCGTCGCGCCGTATTCGGGCGCCATATTGGCGATGGTCGCGCGGTCGGGCACCGACAAGGCATCCATCCCGGTACCGAAGAATTCAACAAATTTACCAACCACGCCCTTTTTGCGGAGCATCTGAGTCACGGTGAGGACGAGATCCGTCGCGGTAACGCCTTCGCGCAGTTTGCCAATGAGCTTAAAGCCGATGACTTCGGGCATGAGCATGTAGATCGGTTCGCCGAGCATGACTGCCTCGGCCTCGATCCCGCCGACACCCCAGGCGACAATGCCGACGCCGTTGATCATCGTGGTGTGGCTGTCCGTGCCGACCAAACTGTCGGGATAAACAATGGTCTCTTTGCCGACTTTTTTGGAGAGAACACCGGTGGCGAGATACTCCAAATTGACCTGGTGAACGATACCGGTGGCGGGAGGAACGACACGGAAGTTCTCCAGCGCCTTCTGTCCCCATTTGAGAAATTCGTAGCGTTCCTGATTGCGCTCAAACTCGAGCTTCACGTTCTCCGCCATCGATTTAGCGGTGCCGAACGCATCAACCTGGATCGAGTGATCGACAACGAGGTCACACGGGACAAGCGGATTGATCTTATGGATATCGCCGCCCATGCGTTTCATGGCCGAGCGCATCGCCGCCAGGTCCACGATCGCGGGAACACCGGTGAAGTCCTGCAGCACGACGCGCGCGGGCTTGAAGGCGATCTCGACCTGACCGGCGGTCTTAGGGGTCCAGCCGGCAAGCTTCTTCACGTCTTCGACCGTGACCTGATAATTGTCGCAATTGCGCAGGGCGCTTTCGAGCAGCATGCGGATCGAGAACGGGAGCCGGGACGGGTCGCCATAGCCGAGCTTCTTGACGGAATTGACGTCGTAAACGACGACTTTGCCCGAGCCGGTTGATAAGACTTTGCGGACCTTGGGTGAATCCTTAAGCGCGTCTGACATTAGATTTCGCTGCCTCCGTCTTCCCAGTCTTTGATTGAAATGGCAATGCCCTGAATCACCTGTCCCACTTCCATTTGCATGAGCGTGGGGTTGTCTTGAAAAAACTTGTTAATTTCCGCGACATAAGTCTCGGCTGGCCGCGTCATCACGGCATTCATCTTAGCTGCGCCTCGGCGGGCGGACTCGATCAGGCTGATCTTGCGGTTGAGGTCCAGCGTCATCCACTGATAGCCGCGGACATAGGTTTTCTTGCCGCCGGTCTTAAGATAAATCCTTAAAGCCTTATCAGGCTTTGCCGTCGGCTGCTCCACGGCCGCGGAAGATGCTGAGCGGGATTCGGTGATCGCGTAAGAAGAGGTGGAGAATAAAAGGACGGACAAAACAAGCGCGGGGGTGTGTAAAAAGTGTTTCATAGCCGCTTATTCTATCACAGGCATCTTAAGGGCAAAAAACAAAACCCCCGTCCCGCCATAAGGCGAAACGGGGGTTTTGACAGAGAACGAGATCTTATGAGAGGTGCTTCGAAACGAGCTTGGTCATCTCGAACATGTCGACGGTCTTCTTGCCGTTGAACACGACTTTGAGGCTCTCGTCGGCATTGATGTTGCGCTTCTTCTTGGGGTCCTGAAGCTTGTTCTTCTTGATGTAGGCCCAAAGCTTCTTCACAACTTCGCTGCGGGGCATAGGTCCCTTACCAACGACTTCTGCGAGGTCAGCCGATATCTTCATAGGCTTCATGAACGCGGAATTTGCCTTCTTGGCCATGTGTCTCTCCTTGTTTGGTGATCGAAAAATCTCCTCGCGGATCGCGGTCAAACCGAATCCCTCTCGAGAAAGTGAGTTCATTATAGACAAGCACTCTACAAATGCAATTTCTTTTTTAAGAGCCCAGGGCTAGCGTCGCCGGCATGAATCCGGCATTTGCCGAGAGGGATTTGCGAAAAAACTCTTTGGCGCGGGTTTCGTCACCCATCCGGCGGTGGCCCATTCCCGTGTAAAAATCGATTTCTGCGAGCAGCGCAGGGTCTTTGGCGTGTTCTCGGGCGGTATCAAGATAAATCATTCCCATCTCAGGATCCTCGCCGCCGCGGTAGGCCATCATGGTGAGGTAACGGCCGCGGCCGAGCAGGCTTGGCGCGTGCGTCGGGTTGATTTCTAGGGCGCGGCGCCACGAGGCTTTGGCGCGGCTGAAGTAATCCCCTTTTTCGAGAACGGAATCCTCCGAGCGTGAAACTTCGATCAACGCATCGGCCAGCTTGGCGTGCGCATCCGCGTCGTTGGGGCTTAATTCGGCAGCTCGGGCGAGCACGGCCAATCGCAACGCCGGGTCTCCGCCCTCTTTGGCTTCGTGAGCCATGTCGTCAATTTCTTTTAAAGATTGCTTGGGCGCTGGAATGGCCGAGGGCTTAAACTGCTGCCAGCCGGGCCGCTGTTCAGACCCCTTCTCCAGCGTGATGCTGCGATATACCCGCAAAATCGCGTACCGCGGATTCCCCCACACCACGGGAATCTCGGTGATCCATTTGGGCAGCTTGGGCTCCATGTCCTTGAGAATCTGCTCAAGCGTCATCCCCTTGTCCACGCGCGCGCGAACTTCCTCGACGAAGAAGCGCGCGATCTTCAATAGAAGATCGGTTTCTTTTTGACCGGCCAGAGGGCCATGACCCGGAATGATGTGAGCGGGCTTCAGCGTGAGGAGCTTAGCCATGGTGTTTTCCCACTGCCCCGTCCCTTCAAGCCCCTCATCCCAGACGGGCTGACCAAAGATCGGGAAACTCCCCGTCATGATGGTGTCGCCGGCCATAAGTGTTTTTTCTTGCTCCACCCAGACAGCGGTCGCGTCGTCGGACTCCGCCTTGCCCGCATAAAAAAGTCTCAAGCTGACGCCCCCAAGGTCAAGCGTCCGCTCTCCGCCGGAAACGCCGTCAAAGGTCTCGTTGGGAAACATCGGGTCATGCGCGATCTCAAAGCCGCGGCCGAGCAGAAACTCCTTCTGGCGCTCGTATCGGGTGGTCATGAACTCGCGCGTGAGCTTGGACGAGACCACGGTCGCGCCTAAGTCACGAAAAAGCTGATTACCGTTCGTATGATCCCAGTGATAATGCGTGTTGATCGCGTATAGGATGGGCTTATCGGTCACCGACCGGATATGCTGGATGAGAATGCGCGCGAGCGGATGATTGACCTGGGTGTCGATGACCGCGATGCCCTTGTCGCCGATGACGAACGAGGAGTTGGTGATATTGCGAAAAATGTAAACACGGTCGGTGACCTTCTGCAACTCCCCGTACGGCCGGGGAGCAAAAGGATTAGCCTTGCCGGTCAACTTACCCAATAAATTTATCATTTTCCACAACTTTGTAGGTACACTTCCTACTTTTTTCTATTTGATCAGATCGAGATAGAGACTGTCCATTTGAGGATGTGAACCCACTCTCGGCGTCAGGCGGCATTCGACACCCGCGTGAGAGGCCTCAAACTCAGCCACGATGCGCGGCACATCCTCAAGCACATGCCGTCCGGAATTCAAAAAATTGAGCAGCACGGTGATGCGGGTCGCCCCCCTGCGGACGCAGTTGGCGAGCCCCGCGGGAATAGAAGGTTCTTCGATCTCCAAAAAAGCCGATTCGAAGATCCCTGCGCCGGAAGCGGCGGTCAGTCGGGCCGCGAGCGCGTCGATCTCTTCCCGCGACTTGCGTGACCTGGAACCGTGACTAACCAGGAGTACGGCGTTCAGATCTTTTTGACCAGCGAGACGAGGTTGTTCATGGTCTTGGCTGACACGTCCGCCAGTTCCACATAAAACGCGCGGCGGCCCTTGGCGACGAGCGCGTCAAAGTCTCCGCGGGCCTGCGCTTGTTCCAGCTGACCGAAGCTGTACGCTTCTCCGGGTACAGGCAAATTCTCTACCTTGCCCGACGGCGACCCGATCACGAGGAAGACGCCGTTGTTGGCGCCGCCCTTGTGAAGCTGGCCGGTGGAGTGCAGGTAACGGGGGCCGATGCCGAGCACGACCGCCGCGCTGGTTTTGGCCCGCAGGGCTTCCTGAATCGATTCGAGTGATTTACGAATGCCGGGTCTCTCAGGCACGAAGGCCAGTACATTGATGTAGTCGCCCGGACGCACCGACCGCCAAAACGACGTCCAGCTGCCCGACATATCCTTGGCCGCGCCCTGCGCGTCGCAGGCGCGGAGCAGCGGGGTCAGCTTGCCGGTCTTGGGCGCGAGATTGGTCTCCGCCGTTACGCCGGTCAGAAGACGCTTGGCACAATCTTTGGCTTCCTGAACATTCGGCTGATCAAAGGGATTGGTCTTAAACACCGCGCCCGCGACGGCCGTGGCGATTTCCCACAGAAAAAACTGCGCGCCCAGATCAAACCGGTCGCGGATCACGCAGGTGAAGGTCGGATGACCCTTAGATTCGAACGTTTCGAGCTTCCTGCGAATCGTCATTCCCTTAGGCCCCGGCGGAACAAGACCCACAAAGTAACGGTCCATGCGATATTTGGCGGGTCCGAGAAGCTTTTCGCGCGGGATGGGCACGACACCCATATTTTCTTTACCGGTGCTCTCGGCGACCAGCTGCTCGGCCCAGTCCCCAAAGCAATCCCAGGCGGCCGGCGTCACAAAGGTCAGCTTGTCGATGCCGGCCTTGGCCAGCACCGCCATCGAAACGCCGAGATCAGCGGCCGGGTTCTTAGCTGGGTCCATCTGATGAAGCGTGAAGTCGGCCATTTCTTCAGCGCGCTTCAACACCTGATCGATGTCCACGCCGATGATCGCCGCCGGGACCAATCCAAAAAGCGTCAATGCTGAGAAACGTCCGCCCACATCCGGCGGATTCGTGAAGACATGCGCAAACCGGTTCTCGGTGCCGAGCCGTTCGAGCGCGGTGTTCGGATCCGTGATCGCGATGAAGTGACGGCCCGCTTCATCCCCGTTCTTCTTCATAGCCTGCGCGTAGTAGTGCTTGAACAAGGAGGTGAGTTCGATGGTGCTGCCGGACTTGGAGGAGACGATAAACAGCGCCTTTTTACCGCTGATGAGCCGGTCCACATCCCCCACGCGGCGAGGATCGGTGCTGTCGAGGATCACCAGCTTCGGATGGCCGGGCTTGTTCCCAAAAATGGTTTGAAAAACTTCGGGCGCGAGGCTCGAGCCGCCCATGCCCAAAAGCACCGCGTAGGCGTACTTCTGAGACTTCACGTGAGCGACAAAGTCTCGGATCTCGGCAAATTTTTTGCGTGATTCGCGGGGCGCGCGGATCCAGCCGAGACGTTCGCGGATCTCTTTATGGTGAGTCGGGTCATCCTTCCAGATCAACGGATCGCTCTTCAGGATGCGTTCAAAAAAGGATTGATCATAAATGGCCTTGAGCCCTTTGATGATCTCGTTCTCGTGCTTGCCCCAGTTGATATGAGTTTTCATGTGTGTGGAAGTCTCCGGTTAAACCAGTTATGCGGCGGCCAGTTTGGCGCGCTTTTCTTCAAGATGTGCCAACAGTTGACGGAAGGAATCGCTAAACGAATCCAAGCCTTCATTCTCAAGCTGCAGCGTCACCGCGGCCAGGTCGATCCCGGCTTTGGCGAGCGCGGCCAGATCAGCCGCGTAATCGCCTGTTTCGAGCTTGGCGGCGGCAACGCCGTGGTCACGGAAGGCGTCCACGG